>CAZRIB010000626.1:0-2113 GCA_964600035.1 uncultured Ardenticatenaceae bacterium
GAAAATGCCCAATCATTTAGTACATGAAACCAGCCCTTACTTGTTGCAGCACGTTGATAATCCGGTCGATTGGTATCCCTGGGGCGAAGAGGCGTTAGCCAAAGCCAAAGCCGAAGACAAGCCAATTTTGCTCTCGATTGGGTATGCGGCGTGTCATTGGTGTCATGTGATGGCGCATGAGTCGTTTGAAAATGAGGAAATTGCCGCCTATATGAATGACCATTTTGTCAACATTAAGGTAGACCGGGAGGAACGGCCGGATTTGGATGCAATTTACATGAGTGCTGTGGTGGCTCTGACCGGGCAGGGCGGTTGGCCGATGACGGTTTTTTTAACGCCGGAGGGACGGCCGTTTTACGGCGGCACGTATTTCCCGCCTGTTCCCCGTTATAACATGCCCAGTTTTCCCCAACTGTTAGCCAGCATTGTGCAGGCGTGGCACTTTCAGCGTGATGAAATTGAGAAGAGCGCGGCATCGATTGGTGACCATTTGCAAAGCCGGGTGCTGCTGGAGGGTACGGCCGTCCCGTTGGAGCGGGAGCTGGTGGTAACGGCCGTTTCCCGTTTTGCCCAGGCTTTTGACAGCCAGGAAGGCGGCTTTGGCAGAGCACCCAAATTCCCGCCATCCATGGGGCTGGAATTTTTACTGCGTATCCATCACCTCAACGGTGACAGGCACGCCTTGCACATGGCAGAGCTGACGCTGGAAAAAATGGCTTATGGCGGCATGTACGACCAGCTTGGCGGTGGTTTTGCCCGTTATTCAACCGATAATCACTGGCTTGTGCCCCATTTTGAAAAAATGCTCTACGACAATGCCCTGCTGGCGCGCGTTTATCTACATGCCTGGCAGGTAACCGGCCGCCCCCTGTACCGGCGCATTGCCGAAGAAACGCTGGATTTTGTGGCGCGGGAAATGCGCCATGAAGCAGGCGGGTTTTACAGCAGTTACGATGCCGACAGTGAAGGGGAGGAAGGTAAGTTTTATGTCTGGCAGGCGGCGGAGATTCGGGCGCTGCTAGGCGAAACGGCCGACTTGTTCATGGCCTGGTATGGCGTTTCGGAAGCGGGCAATTGGGAAGGGAAAAATATCCTTCACGTGTCGGAAGAGGCGGCAAAAGACCCGGCTGCACTGGCGGCCAAATTTGGTTTGGATGAGGCCGCCATGCACACTAAACTGGCAGAGGCTCGGCAGCGGTTGTATGCTGAACGGGCAAAGCGGGTTTGGCCGGGATTGGATGACAAGGTGCTGACGGCGTGGAATGGTTTGATGTTGGCGGCTTTTGCAGAGGCGGGCTGGATTTTGCAGCGGCCTGATTTTACAGAAACGGCCGTTCGTAATGCCCAATTTTTGTACCAGACGATGCGGCAGGAAAACGGCCGTTTGTTCCGCACCTGGAAAGCCGGACACGCGCCAAAATACAACGGTTATCTGGAAGATTATGCTTATCTGGCCGATGGCTTGCTGGCGCTGTACCAATGCACCTTTGACGAAAAATGGTTTATCTGGGCGCAGGAGTTGGCCGACATGATGATGACCCATTTTCGGGATGATGAACATGGCGGTTTTTACGACACTTCGGATGACCATGAAGCACTGCTGCATCGCCCCAAAGAGGTGCAGGATAATGCCATGCCCAGCGCCAATGCAATGGCAGTGGAACTTTTGCTAAAATTGAGCCTGCTAACAGGCAGTGGTGATTATTGGCAGTGGGCAGAGCAGGCGATGACGGCCGTTCATGGGGCGATGGTTCGTTATCCCACGGCGTTTGCCCATTGGCTGGGCGCGGCGGCGTTTATCTTTGGCGAACCGCGTGAAGCAGCCATTGTCGGTGATTTTGGGGCGGCAGATACGGAGGCGTTGATTCGCGTGGTGCAGGGGGCTTACCGGCCGTTTTTGGTGTTGGCGGTTGGGGATAATGGCAAGCATGTGCCGTTGTTGGCTGAACGGAAGATGGTAAACGGCCGTGCCACAGCCTACGTGTGCCGCCGGTTCATTTGCCAAAATCCGGTGACCACCCCGGAAGAATTGCAAGCACAATTAAAATAAGGCAGGCTTGCAGGTGGCAGGTTTGCAATTAGCAAACGTAGTTTTGTAATTCGTAATTCGTAA
>CAZRIB010000627.1:0-2110 GCA_964600035.1 uncultured Ardenticatenaceae bacterium
CTACCAGCTCCCGGTACAGCCCTGTCAAAACTAGTGCCCATATTCAGTAATCCGTTTTCCGTGTACTCCATCTCTAGTACTCAGTCACATGTGAAATAAGGGATTAGATTGGTTCAATCTCGGAGATTGAACCAATCTTGGTATCCATCCAAGTTCATCAGAATACGGCATACGGACTTCAAGTTACGTGTACCAGATACCCCACCCAAAGACCAAAGAACCCCAAAAATTCCCCATTCTCAATCTTCCATTCTCAATTCTCCATTTTTAATTATCACGCGCGCGCCAGGGTTGAGAATCGGGCGTAAACAATGGAGAACCAAACTCGGCCACCCCAAACTGGGCAATTAATTCCTGCGTTGGGACAGAAATCAACCAGTCAATAAATTGATTGGCAAGGTCGTTATGAATCTGACTGCCTTTGTCGGGATTAACGGCAATGACACCGTAAGGGTTAAACAAAACCGGGTCACCTTCCACCATAATGTCCAAAGACAGCCCGTTTAATGTCCGGCTGAGGTAGGTCGCTCTGTCGGAAAGGGTGTAGGCTTGTAATTCTTCGGCCATTGTTAAAACAGCGCCCATTCCCTGCCCGGCAGCAATGTACCACGCCCCTTCCGGCGTTATCCCGGCACTTTCCCAAATTTTCAGCTCTTTAGTGTGCGTGCCGGAATCGTCTCCCCGCGAAACAAAGGGGGCTTGTGCCTGCGCAATTTGGGCAAATGCATCGGCGGCACTGCTCTGTCCTTGAATATGTGCCGGGTCAGCCGCTGGCCCAACAATGACAAAATCGTTGTACATGACATCTTCCCGGCGAACGCCATGCCCGGCGGCCATAAAAGCATCTTCTTTGGAGCGGGCATGCACGAGCAGCACATCTGCGTCGCCATTTTCGCCCAGTGCCAAAGCCTGCCCTGTGCCGACAGCAATGACCTTTACTTGAATGCCGGTTTGGGCTTCAAATTGGGGAAGGATGGCGTCCAGCAGGCCGGAATCGTCTGTGCTGGTGGTGGTGGCGAGGATAAGGGTTTGGCCGCCGGTTTGCGGTTCTGGAGAAACGGCCGTTTCCCCACCACAAGCCACATTTACCAACACAACAATCATCAACATAGTTGCCAAAATATATCTACGCAGCATTATTCATCCTTTTGTTAATTGGTTATTTGGGGCCTTCATCAAATAGTGTGCTGCTTGCCGTAACTTGTGGCAAGTGGCAGGTTGCATGTGGCAAGTTACCTTAGGAAACGACGACCTGCTACCTGCAACTTGCGACCTGCCACTATCTGCCAAGCACGCTATTTAGTGATGAGCCGTTATTTGTTGATTGTTCATGGCTGTACCAGCCAGCAGAAACAAAAAAGTGGCTATCAAAGCAGAAGAAATGCACCACACACATACTGCCTTGATAACAAAAATTTCCAGGCCGGTCAGGTAAATGGAAAACAGGAGACCCACAAATGTGACTGCCATCAGGCCAAGTCGTGCCCAAACCCGAATACGGCCGTTTCCCCACATCTGCCCCAGCCACAAAAGAAACACCCCGGCGTAATTGACCATGCCCAACACGGCCACAGGGATGCCCATAAAGTAGGCATAGGGGCTGGATTGTACCGCGGCGCAGTTGCCAACAGTGCCACAAATGATCACGGCCGTTTCACTGGTTTCCACATATGCCAGATACACAGACACACCCAGTCCGGCAGCGGCCAACACAGGCACAGCCCAAAGGTAAACAGGTGGAGAGGCATTGGCCGGAATGGGAAACGGCCGTGTTCCCCGCAAACTACGTATCACCCAGCCCAACGCCAGCAGCATACCCGCCAACACCCCCCAGGCAAGGCCAAACCCGGCCACTTCTGGCTGTTCTGCCGGTGTTTGCTGTGCCAGCAAGGCATCCAGCGAATCTACCCCCGGCAAACCGGCGGCAGTTCCTTCAGATAATGCAGGCGCATCTTCAACAGCAGAGCGGTTTAACCAATCCACGCCTAAACCGGCCAAAGCCAAACCTGCCACAAGAAAAATTGCCAACAACAACTGTTTACCCTTCATTGCAAGCGTCTCCTTCGAAAATTATGAATTATGAATTATGAAATATGAAGCAACTCCTGCC
>CAZRIB010000628.1:0-2105 GCA_964600035.1 uncultured Ardenticatenaceae bacterium
CTGCACGCCATCGCCTAAATTCGCAGATATAATGGGGCGCATGAATCGCATCAAAACGCAAATTGCATCACGCCTTGACAAAAACGACATCCTGCCTGCTGCTGCCATCCTGATTGTTACGGCCGTTTGGCTGTGGAGCATGCCGACAACCATTGCCATTGCCAATGACCCCATGCCAGACCCTACCGGCGCGTTCAATGGCATTTTGCAATTAATGGATGACTCCGGGGAGTTTGTGGTGGCGTGGCATACCTGGGGTGTTACCCATGCGCCCGGGTATCCCCTGCTTGGACTGCTGGCAAATTTAGGCACACGCCTGCTGGATCCCTTGCGATTGTACCCGGCTGTGGCTGCACACCTCCTTTCCTTTTTCTTTGCGTTGGGTGCGTTTTGGCTGTTAACACGGCCGTTTTCCCGGCTAGAACCATCCGGTGCGGCAGTGGCGGCTGTCTGGCTGCTGCCTGCATTTGGCATTCTGGTCTGGCTGTATGCCGTTGTTGCCGAAGCGTATGCCTTTGGGCTGCTGCTGGCGGCGGCCATGCTGTACACAGCATGGCAATTAGGCGAATCCCCATCCACGCGCCGGTTATATTTGCTGGGGCTGTTGTTTGGGCTGGCTGTGGGACACCACCGAACGCTGTTGTTTTTGGGGCCAGCACTGTTAATGGCGGCATGGCCTGCCCACCAGTTAGGTTGGCGACACTGGTTTGGTGCGGCCGGATTGGCGGCTTTGTCTTTGCTGGTCTACCTCTATTTGCCGGTGGTGGCTTGGGCAGGGTCGCCGTGGGTTTACGGCCGTTCCCCCACCACATGGGCAGGCTTTACCGATGCCCTGCTTGCGCGAGAATACAGCGCACGATTGATGCCCCCCACCACCCTGCCCGAAATTGCGGGTGCACTGTACGGCCGTTTGCAATATCTGGCACAGGAAATGAGCACAGCCGGTCTTGCCGTCGGCATTGCCGGCTTCATACCCGCCTTCATCCACCCGGCCACCCGCCGGTTGGCAGCCGTTCTGCTGCTGGCCTTTTGCGGCTACTGGCTCGCCCCAGTCAGCCAGGGACTGCTCATCCGATCCTATATGATGATTTTGGCAGCCAGCCTGATATTGGCAGCTGCCTGGGGAGCGGGATTGACCGCCCTGGGTAAATGGCGGCCATGGCTGCCAATGGTTGGGCTGCTGATAACAGCCGCCATCGCCGCCAACAACTTCCGCACACATCAGCCCTACATCTGGTTTCACACAAAAGACCAAAGCGGCACCCAGATGATTGCCGATGCCGCCCAATTACCCGGAGACCATCCTGTTGTAGGGGAAGTGTGGGGACCGCGCTTTTTTCCTTTGGCCTTTGGCAAATTGGTAACTGGCGAACTGGCACATATTCGTCTGTATGATTTGCGCGGCGATCTTGGCGGCCTGCCATCTCCACCGCCCGATGTGATTTATGTTAATGAAGAAACGCTTTATGCCATTCCCCTGCCCCAATGGGAACAGCGGTACGGCACGGCCGTTTCCTTGAGCAGCCAGGGAAAACAGATGGTTGCTGTGCGCAAACAGCCAGAAATTGCCCCAATTATGACCACGCCTTTGGCTGCCACACCAGAATTACAGTTACTCTCAGCATCGGCTGAGTTGACAGCAGACAACAATTTATTCATCAAGCTGCAATGGCAGGCAATTTCTTCCCCCACGCAGGATTACAGCGTATTTATCCACGTTAGTGACAAGGCGCAAATTGCCAGCGCAGACGACATCATTGCCCAGGGAGATCGCGCCCATCCAGTGGCCGGTTTTTACCCTACTACGCACTGGCAAACAGGGGAACTGGTGCAAGACAATTACCTTATTCCTTTACCGGCGGGAAAAACGCCGAAATTGGCGGCCATCGGCCTTTATACGGTGTCACCCGATGGGCAATTTACCAACTATCTTCGGTATGAGATGCCGGTTTTTGCAAATGATTAGTTTGAGTCTACTAAAAAAACCGCGAAGTCGGGCATTGAAATGCCCTGCTGTAAATTAGAAACCCGTTGAAACGGGTTAATAACAGCTTTTTGTGGCCGTTTTAGTGCGTTTTAACGTACTTTTGGTTCTAGCCAATGAT
>CAZRIB010000629.1:0-2085 GCA_964600035.1 uncultured Ardenticatenaceae bacterium
CGCGGCCAACAATGCCCCCTTTAGGCCAAATTGGAAGGCGGCAATTAAAACCGGGTTGAGCGTGTAGAGGTAAAAGGGTGAGTGCCAGCCGCCGCTGTAGGCGACAAAACCTGACATGGCGGCCATGTCCAGTATGAGCAGGGCGGGGTGGCGCAGCAGCAGGGCGTTAAGCTGGGCTGCCCGCCAGGTGATGAGGCTGTTGATGAGAATGGCAAGCAGCAGGCTGATGAGTAACGGCCGTTCCGGAGCAACAAGCAGCGCCACCCCAACAGGCAGCAAACTAAGCCACCGGTAGCCAACTAAAAAGGTCAGTATTTGGCTAGAAACAGCGAGGGTATCCTGCGATGAAAATTTATCCTGATTCATGGGTATGGGCTGCCTGTTGAAGACGGGTTCTGGAGAAATTATGGCATTAGGCGGTATAGAACGCAAATAGGGCAGGTGGGGAGCCTGCCCTATTTGCTGGAGGTTGTACTGCCCTTTCGGGCTACAAATGGTGGGAACTCAATGACAAGGTGACGGGGTGACAAGGTGAGAAGGTGACAAGGTGATGGGGGGCAAGGTGACACGTTTTGTAATCTCCTAATCTCCCAATCTCCAATCACCAATCACAAATCTCCAATCACCAATCACTCATCTCCTGTCGCCGCCGCTTAATTGCTGCTGCTGGCTGGTTTGCGGGTTTCTATTTTTGTCAGGCGGCGTTGGTGACCGGCCAAAACGTAGTAAAGTTCCACGTAGCTGCCATTTGTCAGTTTGCCCTCGTTTTCTTCGATTAAGGTACGGCCGTCTACCACAAACGTTGTGCCATTAATTTGCCATATGCCGCTGCGGTCGCCGGTGTTGGGCATCGCTTCAATCGTGCCAAATCCTGAAAACTCCGGTTTGTTGATGGCAGAACAGCGGGCATCATGGCGGGTTTCAATTTCGGTGATGGTTTTGACGTTGTTGACCAACACATATTCGGCCTGAACACAGGCGCCGGTGGTAAAGCTGCCAAATTCGCTTTCAAAGCGGGTGTGCTGGTTGGAAACAAAGGTGTCGTTATTTAACAGCCATTCCCCGGTTTGGCCGGTGGGAAAGCCGCCGTCTGCGAGACGGCCGTAAACTTTGCCGCGAATCTGGGGGGTGTGGCCGGTGCAGGCGCTTTCTTCGCGCTGCTCAATGTTGTGGATGATGTTACGGCCGTTGCCCACAAAATAAGTAACCTGCACACACGTGCCGGGTGCAAAATCACCGTCAAATTGGGCCATTGTGCCTGCGGCAAAGTAGTGGCCTTCCAAATGCCAGAAGCCATACAGGCCAACGGGCATGTCAATAACATGGCTGGTGATTTCATTGGTGTAGATGCCAAATTGGCAGTGGCTGGGTTCGGCCGTTGCCAGTTCGACTGCAATGTTTCCGGCTGGTGTCCGTTTGTAGGCGGCCTCGGCACAAACGCCTGCGGCGAAATCGCCATCATATTGGCTGAACTGCGTGGCGGCTGTGGACTGCACGGTTAGCCCGTCGATTGTCCATTGTCCAATTGGGCTGTTTGCGGGCATTTTGTCAATAACGCCAAACAGGATGCGTGTTGGGCCGTTTTGGCAGCCGGTGGCGGGGGTAACGGCCGTTAACGTTTGAGTGTCGTCGGTGCTAAAGGCAACACAGGAGCCAATGGTCATGGCTTGCCGGTTGGTGAATTTGGTTGCGGCCGTTACCGCATACGGTATGCCATCAATAATCCACATGGCCGTAGTCCCGGATGACCGGGCTTCGACGATGCCTGTGCCACCCAATTTTTGGGCTGTATTTGTAATTGTGCCTTCTTTGGTGGATGCCGCCCAAACCGGCAAGGTGAAAATCGTTACGGCGATACATAATGCCAGGATAAATCGAACTTTTTTGAATAACAACATTTGCTCTCCCGTGCCTGATGGGACATGGCGTGATAACGATACGGCCGTGACGAACGATGTCCCGGACAGGCCAGACCTGTTCCAATACAAACAATTTGCTTTATGGGTACAATGAAGGGGTAAGTGTAAGCGAGTTAGTTTTGCTTCTCTTCAATCACGAAGTCGTCAAGCAAGCGAAAAAGTAACG
>CAZRIB010000630.1:0-2078 GCA_964600035.1 uncultured Ardenticatenaceae bacterium
GGGCAATGCGCGCATCTGTCTCCGGCGCATCATCGTCGCCCAACATCGCCCCAATCTCCTGTAACACCGGCTGGGAGGCCTGCCACCGGGTAAAGTCTGCCTCTTGCGCCAGCCGCTTTTGCACCGCTCGCAGCATGTTGGGCGCAACGGCAAACGGCATCACACCCCGGCTTAACTCCTGAATTTCCTGCTCCACCTGGGCGATGGCGGTGGCGATTTCTTGCCGCTCTGTCTCCTGTGCCGCCTGATTTTCGGCATAACGGCCGCCTTCGCGGGCAATCTTTTCTTCCAGCAAGGCAACGGCCTCCCGTTTGCCATGCAAGCGGCGGCGACATTCGGCCAACTGTTGGCGGATGTCATTCCGCTGTTGGGACAGTTCCGCTTCTTCTTCGTGCAGCCGCGCCAGTTCTTCCTGAAAGGTTCGTAACTCGCCCGCGCCCGTTTGCCGCGTCAGGTAAATGTCCAGGTCGCGGTCTAGCTGTTCGACCAGGTGCAGCCCCAGTAAATTTTTGACGGTGTCGGCCAGCAAATCGGCGCTGCCGGCTCCTTCTTCGGACAAGGTGGCGATTTTTTCGCCGTCAAAGAAGAACAGTTCGGCCACGCCGACGGGAACCAGTTCCCGCAGCAGGTACTCTTTTTCGTCTTCACCATCGGGCAGCAGTTCGCCATCTACCCAAATGTGCAGGTCAGTCGTCAAGCGACGGCCGTTCACACCCCACGCCCGCTGCACTTTGTACTTTACCCGGCGGCCAAGCTGGACGTGTTCAAATTCCAGGGTGATGTGGGCGGAAACGGCCGTTTCTCCCTGTTCATCCCGGTGCAAGCGGCTGCGTAAATACGCTTCATACTCCCGCTGCCGGGTACGCAAGCCTAAAGAGAGACGGCCGTGCAAGCAAAGCCGGATCGCCTCCATTAACGTACTTTTGCCCACCCCATTTTTGCCCCGAAACAGGATAATGGGCTGTTCAAACTGTGCCTGGCTCTGCGGCCGTAAATCAAACGTCATCTCCCTGCCGTAGATGCCAAAATTTTGCAGCGTGATCGCGTGTAAAATCATCCGTTCGCCTCCGCCTGCCGTTTTGCCATCTCCGCTTCCACCTCATCCAACGTGCGCCAATCCTCGCGGAAAATCTTATGGATGCGATCATGGATTTTAGCCCGCCGGTACATCCCTTGATACTGCCATTCGGCGTCAAACAGCTTTTGCACCAGCGGCAGTGGCACATCATTTTGGTCTGTCAATTCGGCCAGCAATTCCGCTTCCAACTGGCCGGGCATCGCGCCATCGTCCCGCTCCCAGTCGTAACGCTGACCGGTCACTTCCTGCACAATGCCGGGCAAAGAATCTTCCCAATCCTGCCGCTCAGTTAGCCAGATACGGCGAATTTCGCGCAGTTCTTCCAGGCTGATGAGAACGGTCTCCGGGTTTTCGCGCTGCACTTCGGCCTGGGTTTCCAGCAGTTTACGCAGCATCTCGCGGGAGAAGGCCAGGGTGTAGGTGCGCCAGCGCAGTTTGCCGGATTGGGTGATTTTGATACGGCCGTCACGCCCCCGATACTCCCGCTGTTCCGGCTTCACCGCCGGGTCCTGCGTCGCTGAGAGCCAATCCCGGTACTCAAGCAGTGGAATCATCCAATCCGCGCCGGAATCAATCATCGCTTCCATAGATTTATCACGGGTAACAACTGTACACACCCAGCAGCCAAAGCGGGAATTGCCACAAGAACTGGTCTTGTCATCCACCACCAGCGGGCATTCCCCATCCTGCGCCGACTGATAGAGCGAAGCCAACTGCATGTTGTCCCCACCCCAGGGAGAAGGAACCTGCATCAGATACGTCCACACATCATCCGTCGTAAACTGCTCGATGGGCATATACACCCACGCGCCGGGCAACTGCCCATGCCGCGCCAGATTCATGCCGGTGATGCGGTGCATATTCAACACCTGATCCCGTGTTGCGCTTTCCCCCCGGCGGCTGCCTAACACCAAAATCACTTCCCCGTGCTCGGCTACTTTGTCCAAAATGAAGCGGTTAGACGGGTTAATCTTGAGCCGTTCCGTACACCAGCGAAAGC
>CAZRIB010000631.1:0-2071 GCA_964600035.1 uncultured Ardenticatenaceae bacterium
GTGTCATCCGCGTTAATCTGCGTCCTAAAAATGTGTAAAAATTTACTTTACAAGGTACTGGCTTTGCTTTCGTTATCAATCATCACTCATTAATCAACAACATCAGGCGTATGAACCACCCAATCGACCGCATCGGCATCATATTTCATCCCCAAATCCCGCAATCCAAAACGTTGTCTGCGGAGATTGCCACCTGGCTGAATGAACGGCACATTGATGCCTGGTGCGGCTCAACCTGGAATGAAGCCCAAATTCGGGAACAACTACCGTCTCTTTCTTTGCTGCTGGTTTTGGGCGGCGATGGGTCTATGCTGCGGGCTGCCCGCCTGACATTGGGTTCCAATGTGCCCATTGTTGGTCTTAATTTGGGGCGTGTGGGGTTTTTGTGTGAGATAAGGTTTGATGAATGGCAGAATGCATTAACCCGGCTCCTGGACAGGGCATATTGGCTGGAAAAACGGCTCATGCTCTCGGCGGAACTGCTGCGTAACGGCGAAGTGGTTGACAGGTATACTGCTTTGAATGAAGTGGTTGTAGGGCGTGGGCAGCAGGCACGGGTGGTTTATTTTCAGCTTTGGGTGAATGGCTATTTTGTGGCTGAATATACGGCCGATTCCCTTATCATCTCCACGCCAACCGGTTCAACGGCCTATGCGCTGGCTGCTGGCGGGCCAGTACTGCCCCCACAGCTGCAAAACTTTGTGGTTGTGCCGGTTGCCTCTCATTTGAGCTTAAGCCAGCCTTTGGTTTTGCCGGAAGAGGCAGACATTACCATTAAGATAAAAATGGATCACGAAGCGATGTTAACAGCAGATGGGCAGGCTGGCGCGCCACTGCTTAGCGGTGATCGGGTGCATATTCAGCGACACGTTGATGCTTGTTATTTTGCTCGTGTGGAAAATGAAGGCTATTTTTACCAACGTTTGATGGAACGATTAGGATTCCATTTGCCGGAAGTGGATGGTTTGTAACATGGAAAATTTGCCAATGAGTGGGCCACGGCTGCGCTCACTTTTACGACAAGCAAAACAGGTGGCGGATGCCGGAAAAAAAGCGGCTGCTGCACAGTTGTACAACGATATTTTGGCCGAAGTACCAGATTCTGTAGAGGCCTGGGTGGGTCTGGGTGATGTGCTGCTGGATGCAGAAGAGGCGGAGGCGGCTTATTTGAAGGCGTTGGCGCTGGACCCGGATAATGAGGCTGCATCTGCCGGGTTGGCTCGTTTGCATGGGGATGTGGGGGCGGAGATGGATGAGGCAGTAGAAACGGCCGTAACCGATTCGCCTGCCAATGATGAAGACCCATTTACCCAATCAAAAGCCTGGCTTGAAAGTGTGACCGCCCCTGATAAGCCCGCGGCTGTGCCTGCGGTTGGCAAGAGCGACGGTTATGAACCGGAAACGGCCGTCTCCCCGGCGCAGATTGTTGAAGACACAACATTGACATGTTACCGGCATCCCAACCGCGAAACCAGCTTGCGCTGCTATTCCTGCGACAAACCCATTTGCAGCAGCTGCGCCATTTTAACCCCAGTTGGCTACCGCTGCCCCACCTGTGTTCGGGAAGCCGAAGATGTGTTTTACAGTGCCACCACACTGGACTACGTACTTGCTCCGCTGGTCGTCTTTCCATTGAGTGTGTTGGCCGGGTATGTGGCATTTCAAATTGGCGGCGGATTGATCTTTTTGCTGCTTGTCCTTTTTGCAGGCGGGGCTGTGGGCAATGTGTTGGGACGGCTGGCTCTGCGGGCAACGGGCAAACGTCGTGGCCGGTATATTCCCCATTTAACGGCCGTTTCCATTGTATTAGGCGTTGGCCTGTCATTTTTCCTGGCTTTGTTCTTTGGCGGCATTGCAGGCTTCTTCGGTCCAATTATTTTGGCAGTTATTATGGCCAGCTCTGCCTTTTCCTGGCTGAAATAAAATGGAGAAGGGAAAATTGAGAATGCAGAACAATCTCCAATCTCCAATCTCTAATTACCCAATTACCTAATTACCCAATAACCCAATAACCAACAAATATTATGCTATCGGAACTATACATACGAAACTTTGCCATTATAGAAGAACT
>CAZRIB010000632.1:0-2067 GCA_964600035.1 uncultured Ardenticatenaceae bacterium
ACACAGGGAATAAAGAGTTTTTCTTTACTTACTCTGTGAAACTCTGCGAGACCTTTGTGAAACTCCGTGTTCCTAATCTCTAATCTCCAATCTCCAATCATTAATTTTTAATCTTCCCAATTTCACCCCCCTTACTGAAGCAGAACGGCCGTAACAACCACAACCACAAGCAAAATTAGCCCGCCGGCAATGAGGAGCTGTGTACGGGTAAACGGCCGTTTCCGGGGTGGCGGGGCATTTTCTGCGGCTTTTTCCGCAGCAATCGCCAAATCCAGGTCCGCAATTAAGTCAGCAATGGTGGCATAACGGCTCCATTCTGCGTGCCAAAGACATTGTTCCACCACATGGTACGTTTCTGGGGTTAATCCCGGTTTTACCTCTTCCAAAGGGATTTCTTTGGGAAGCTGCGCCCGGACTGTGACATCCCATTCAGAACGGGGGAGCGGTGGGGGCTGGCCTGCCAGCAGTTCATACAAAATGACCCCCAAAGAGTAGATGTTGCTGCGGGCACTAAGCGGTTTGCCTTCCAGTTGCTCTGGCGAAGCGTAGTCCAGTGCGGTCATTGCTTTAATTTTTTCTGGTGGCGCGGGGGTTGGGTGAATGGGTACGCCTAAATCAAGCAGTTGGATATGGCCGTTTTCTTCCACGTA
Source organism: uncultured Ardenticatenaceae bacterium (assembly GCA_964600035.1). Taxonomy (GTDB): domain Bacteria; phylum Chloroflexota; class Anaerolineae; order Promineifilales; family Promineifilaceae; genus CAZRIB01. The sequence continues at coordinate 651 of CAZRIB010000632.1, forward strand.
GATATTTTCCGGGCGAAGGTCATGGTGAATGATGCCGGCGGGATGAGCCGTTGCCAAAATCTCGGCCAATTGGCTAACCATTTGCAGTGCCTGAACAGGGGAAGGATGGAATTGGCCTGTTTTTAATTTTTGTGCCAATGTGGTGGCATTTGTGTAGGCGATGACAGCGTAGGCCATGTTGTCTGGCGTTTTGCCCACTTCCAGAATGGGCGCGATGCCGGAATGGTGGAGCAGGGCGACTGTTTCCATGCGTCTTTGGAAACGGCCGTATGCGTCTGGATCATTTTCTGTGTGGGTGTAAAGCAGTTCAATAAAGACGGGGTTATCACTTAGGTTGTGCCGGGCCAGGTAGAGGGCAGAAGACGGCCGTTCACAAAGGCGTTTTTCCAGTGTGTAATTTACAATTGTTCTGCCAGATAAATCTGTTAAGTGCATAGCCGCCTTTTTCCTGAAGCGTATACGGCCGTTCAAATTTTGCTGCCGTGTATGTGTGGAGAAGTGCGCCCTGAACAGGACTACAGTCCCATTATACAAATTATTTTTGGAAACCGACTGTTTTGGGATGAAATGGCGTGGAAATGATGTTAATTTTGAGATGGAATGAGACGGAGGGCGCGGATTTCACTGCGCGAAACGGCCGTGCCCTGGCTGGTTTCAATTTGCACCCACCAATTCAGGGTTGTCATTTGCGAAACGTCAAAGGTTAGCGGAACGGCTGCCCGGTAGCTCAGGCCTAAATTTGGCTCGTTCAGGGAGGCAGCAGCAAAAACGGCGTCATCTTGCTGAATGTAGACGGTGAATTGGTAGCCGTCCGGCAGGAGGTCGGGGTAATGCCAGTAGAATGTCGCGCTGTCTTGGGCAGTGAAAATGGCATTGTTTGGCGGGCCAAGTAGTGTTGGTGGCGCTTCTGTGGGCAGGCTGGGTGTGGGCGTTGGCAGTGGGGTTGGCGGCTGTGTGGGTTGGGGGGCAGGGGCGGCTGGTTGTGGGGTTACGGCCGTTTCCGTGGTCACTGTGGCGGGCTGTGTTGGCTGGATAACGGCCGTTTCCGTTGGTGCAGGCAGGCGAAAATAAAAATACCAGTTAAACAGCAAAATACCTGCCAGTACCACCAAAGATGGCGACATCAGCCACAACCGCCTTGGCCAGCGAGAGATAGGTTTACGGGTCTCTTCTTGCGTCATAAGCCGCCATTTTAGCACAGAAACAACAAAGGTATCCGTTCAGATGGAATAGGAATACCGAGTTGCACGGAGAATAGAACACGTAACCCGAAGTCCGTATACCGTTTTCCAACGAAGTTGCCAGAGGTAGAACACACGGATTATGGATTATGAATTATGAATTATGAATTACGGATTACGGATTACGAGAGGAGTTAGACACACTCCTCCACAATTGAATAAGCAAAACATATCGC
>CAZRIB010000633.1:0-2061 GCA_964600035.1 uncultured Ardenticatenaceae bacterium
TGAGGGGGGCGTGGATAAGCATGGGAAAAAAGTCCCCAACTCAAGCTATTAGTACCAAGGTTTATTATAAGTAAACGTTATAACAGGTTTTGGGAAGGATTGGCAAGTGATGAGGCTTCAAGAACGGCCGTCTGGAATGGAAAATGTCACTCCCGGAGAATCAGACCACTAAAATCGACTTTCCACATCTGTCCGAAATTAAAAAGCGCTGCCGGTTACATGGGCAGCGCTTTTTGTTTAGCAGCAATACTGAATCTTCCGAAAAAAGCAACCGCAGAGGCGCAAAGGGCGCGGAGAATTTGAAGTTACCAGAGAAAAAAATCTTTGTGTTCTCTGCGTCTCTGCGGTGAAATCAATACTATCTCACCGCAGTCATCATGAACCGCCTTTGGCGGCGAGTTGTTTTGCCAACAATTTATTTACCAGCCCCGGATTGGCCTTGCCGCGTGTTGCTTTCATCACCTGCCCTACAAACCAGCCGCGCAGTTTTTCGTTGCCTGCCAGGTAGGCGGCCACCGAATCCGGATTTTCGTCCAGCACCTGCTGGATAATGGTCAGCAATGCCGCTTCGTCGGAGATTTGGGCCAGTCCTTTGGCTTCCACAATGGCCACTGCCGCTTTCCCGCTGGCAAACATCTCCGCCAGCACTTCTTTGGCCGTGTTGTGGCTGATGGTTCCCTTTGCCACTAACCCCGCCAGTTCGGCCAGCCCTTCCGGCGTGATTTTGATGTCGCCGATGGCCTGCTTGTATTCGTTCATCAGGGCGAACAGGTTGTTAATGATCCAGTTGGCGATGGTTTTGGGGTCGTTGTGGTGGGTAACGGCCGTTTCAAACCACTCCGCCACCTCTCTTTCCTCAGCCAAAACCCGTGAGTCATAACCCGATAATCCGTAATCCGATTGGTAACGAGCAATTTTCGCATCCGGCAGCTCCGGCAGTTCCGCCCGTATCCGTTCAATCCACGCCTCGTCAATCGCCAGCGGCGGCAAGTCCGGCTCCGGGAAATAGCGGTAATCCTCCGCCTCCTCCTTCACCCGCTGGCTGAACGTGATGCGCTTCGCATCATGCCAGCCGCGCGTCTCCTGCACCACCACACCGCCACTTTGCAGCACCTTCTCCTGCCGCGCCAGCTCAAACGCCGTGCCATCGGCCAACGCCTTAAAGCTGTTCAAATTTTTCAGCTCCGTGCGGTTGCCAAATTCCGTACTGCCCACCGGCCGCAAGCTGATGTTCGGCTCCACACGAAAAACGCCTTTCTCCATGTCGCCGGAGTTCACGCGCAAATAGCGCAAAATCTGGCGGATTTTCATCGCATACGCCCGCGCTTCTTCGCCAGAGCGGATGTCTGGTTCGGAGACGATTTCCAGCAGGGGCACGCCGGAGCGGTTGTAGTCCACAAGCGAGCCGCCACCATTGTCTAGATGGGTCAGCTTGCCGGTGTCCTCTTCCATGTGGACGCGGCGGATGCGGATGCGTTTGGTCTCACCCGATTCCAGTTCAATGTCCAGCCAGCCGTTAAGCCCCAGCGGCAGTTCGTACTGGCTAATCTGGTACGCTTTGGGCAGGTCGGGGTAGAAGTAGTTTTTGCGGGCAAAGAGGTTGTGGGGCTGAATCTCGCAGTTTAACGCCAGCGCCACACGCATGGCGTAGTCCACTGCTTTGCGGTTGATGACGGGCAGCATGCCGGGCATACCCAGACAGACGGGGCAAACGGCCGTATTCGGGTCTGCCTCCACACTATCCACCACCCGGCAGCCACAAAACATCTTCGAGTTAGTCATGAGTTCGGCGTGGATTTCCAGGCCGATAACAGGTTCATATTGTGTCATACAACTTCCGTTTTAACTGTTGAGCCATGCCCACACTGCATCACCAAAGCGAACCAAATCATCCAGTCCGGTTTCCAAAACCGCCCGGACAATTTCGATGTTCAACTTTTGGTACTGGTGCACGGCAATGTTTCTAAAATGCACCATTCCTTTCAACTTTTGCTGCAGCGCCTCGTCAATAACGCCTTGCCGCTGCAACAGCACAAAGCTTTCCGTGCTGCTGTTGGGAAT
>CAZRIB010000634.1:0-2051 GCA_964600035.1 uncultured Ardenticatenaceae bacterium
TAACTGCGTGGCGTAAGTAAAATTGTTTCCGTTTCCTCAGGTAAATTGGAAGATGAAATTTTCAATGTTGTTTCAATTGTTGGGTCTGTGTTCCCCATCTCTTTGAGAAAACGGTCTACTTCATCCAATTCTAAAGTTAAATCTGGAATTTTGTAGTGCATGGGAATGACAATGTTTGGTTCCAGCATCGATACCAATTCTGCCGCTTGAGAAGCGTTCAGACTGTTACCCCCGCCAACGGGAACCAGCAAAATATTTACCATTTCTAACGCTTCAATTTGCGTTTGTGAGGGTACTTTTTGCATGTCTCCCAAATGGGCAACGGTTAAGCCATTATAGTCAAAAAGATAGATGACGTTTCGGTTGGTTTTTGCTTCACTGGCAGGCATAATGCCGGTTATGAATACGTTGCCTATTTCGTATTCTCCTGGGCCGTTTAATAGATGTTGATAAGTAACGGCCGTTTTACAATTATGTCCCGGCGCATCATGGCTAATGGTGACCACATCACTGCGTAATTTCAGTGAAGGAAGCCCCAAATTGCCATTAAACGGGTCTGTTACAATAGAAGCATGCTTGCGTTCAGTAATGCGAAAACAACTCAAGCCATACCAGGTAATTTCCATAAATAAAACGCTCCATTAATGATAGACTGGCTCAAAAATAAATGAATAGGCCCTGGGTAAACCAGGGTGGCATGATTATACCTGAATATACCTTTCCTGTTAAAAATGAACCCAACTTTTGAACACGTGGAAATCGGAGACGGTAAAATTATTTCTTCTCCAGATTTTCAATTACAGCTTCCACCAATTCAGGCAGGCTATGCCGATGCCCAAATTCAGGATTATGGCACTGGGGGCCGCCGCCATAATTTTCCCTATCTGCCCGGTCTGGAAATGCAGGTTACGGCTAAATTTTCACACGAGGCAGCACAGTTAAAAGGCACGGCCGGATTTGGGTTTTGGAATGCGCCATATGGTGATCCGTCTGTTAAACGGCCGTCTCTCCCTCAGGCCATTTGGTTTTTCTTTGCATCACCGGAGAATCACCTGCCTTTTGCCCCGGAGCCGGGGTACGGCTGGTTTGCCGCCACACTAGACACCTCAGCATGGCAAGCACTGTCATTACTGCCCATATCGCCGCTTTTGCTGCTTGTCAACCAGTTTTCTCCCATTCGCCAACGTCTTTGGCCCTGGATGCAGCACCGGATGCAAATTACGGCCGTTTCCCTGCCCGTAAACATGACCAATTGGCACACTTACAGGTTAAACTGGCAGGCCAATGGCAGCCAATTTTGGGTTGACAACACCCATCTGTTAACAACACCCCACACACCAAAAGGGCCGCTGGGTTTTGTCTGCTGGATAGATAACCAATACCTGGTGGCAAAAGCAAACGGCCGTTTCCGTTGGGGCACCATTTCCACCCAACAGACACAAACCCTGCACCTGAAAAACATCACCATAAACCACAAAAATGGCTTTGACAGCACAAAATCGCCATGATATACTTCCAAGCCGTTCACGGAAAAGCGGCTTGGAGGGATGGCCGAGTGGACGAAGGCAACGGTCTTGAAAACCGTAGTGGGCATTGCTCACCGGGGGTTCGAATCCCTCTCCCTCCGTCTTTGATTAACAAAGAAAAACAGTACTGGGGAGATGCCAGAGTGGACGATTGGGGCCGCCTGCTAAGCGGTTAACGGTCTTTAAAGCCGTTCCAGGGTTCGAATCCCTGTCTCCCCGCCTCAGGTACTGTGCATTATGGCATTATGGTAAATAACTTGCACCTCCAAAAATTTTTGCCATAATAATGCCCAGATACCGTCTAAATGCGCCCTTAGCTCAGTGGATTAGAGCGTCTGGCTACGAACCAGAAGGTCGGGAGTTCGAGTCTCTCAGGGCGTATTTTTTATTGCAATAAAAAAACCTCCGCACCTAACAGGGCGGAGGTTTTTTGTTGTCAAAAAGGGGAGGGGACAGGGTGACAAGGTGATGGGGTGATGGGGTGACAAAGTGACAAGGAGACGGGGTGATGGGGTGACAAGGTGA
>CAZRIB010000635.1:0-2043 GCA_964600035.1 uncultured Ardenticatenaceae bacterium
TTATGAATTATGAATTACGGATTACAGATTACGGATTACGGGTACTACATCTCATTCACCAACTGCTCAAACCGGGCGACATCAGCCCGCAGCACATCCAGACTGGCCTCCCAAAAAGCAGTCTGGCTTAAATCAATGCCAAATTTACCGGCCAACTCTGCGGCCGTTCCCATGCCTGTGCTGGCCAGCAGTTCATCATAGCCCTTGCGGAAAGCGTCTGCATCTTCCTGATAACGGGCATATAAACCCAAACCAAACAACAACCCAAAAATGTAGGGGAAGTTGTAGTAGCTCATGGCGTAGTAGTGGGGGACATACACCCACCGGTAAGGCACCAGTGTGTCCGGGTCTACCGCATCGCCTGTTGATTCGCGTTGATATTTAAGCTGGAGTTCCACAAATTCATCGGCAGAAAGTTCGCGCTCGCGCCGTTTTTCAAAAACAGTCTGCTCAAAGTAAAAGTCGCTGCTTGCCCCCAGCAGCACCCGGGCGGCATATTCCAGCCCGCCATCCAAAATGATGAGCTGATCCGCAGGAACGGCCGTTTTCAAAGCCGCATTCTCCACAATCTTCTGGCAAAACGTCGAAGCTGTTTCAGCCAGCGTCATCGGTGTATTGCGATTAATTGCCGACCGCTGCCCCAAATTCAAATTATGGTAAGCATGTCCCAACTCATGCGCCAACGTACCCACACTGGTAAATCCGGGTTCAAAATTACACAAAATCCGCGAATCACCTTTTGGCATCGGCATACAAAACGCGCCACCCCGTTTGCCGTCACGCGGTTCAGCATCGATCCAATTCTCATCAAAAGCCCGTTCTGCCAGGCGGCGCATCTTGTCAGAATACGTGCCAAATTGGTCCAAAATAAATTGCCGGGCATCCTGCCAAGACCACTGCTGTTCGCCTTTACCCAAGGGGACAAGGCGATCATAACCGGCCAAAACAGGCAGCCCCAATGCTTTGGCACGTGCCTTCAAATAACGCTGAAAATCAGGGTAAGCGTTCTTTGTGGCCGTCATCATCGCATCCAGCGACTTCCGATCCATTACATTCTCTTGCAGCACGGCATCCAGGGGTGTTTCCCAACCCCGGCGGCGGCTCAAAGTGAGGGTTTCGCCCTTGATGCTGTTTAAGGCCATCGCCATCGGTTCTGTAACACTTGCCAGTGCTTTGTTAATGGCTTCATAAGCCCGTTGGCGCACGGCTCTATCCGGGTTGTAGTACAAATTTTGGGCGGCAGGCAGTGGCAAGGTCTTTTCCTCGCCGTCAATTTCTACTGTTACGGTTAACTGGGAAGTGACGTTGTTGAACATTTTGTTCCACGCGCTCCGCCCTGTCAGGCTGAGTTCAGAAGCCAATGCTTCTTCTACGGGACTCATCAGGTGCTGTGCCTGAATTTTTGCCTGCCGCAGCGCAAAGGCGTGTTCGGCGGCCAGTGCAGACTTTTGCAGCAGGCCTTCTACGTCGATGGAACCGACCCAGGCGGTAAAGCGTGTGCCAATGAGGGACAGTTTGGCGAGTGATTGCTGCAAGACGCTGAATTTGGCCTGTACGGCCGTATTCCGGGAATCTGTTGTCAGGAAACTGTACATATAAATCTGCACAGCCAGCGCATCGTCCAGCAGTTGGTTGTAACGGTTCATCAAAGATTCGGCCGTGGCCACCAATTCATCATCCAGCGCCGGCTCATCTGGCAGGCGGTCAATACCATTGGCATCCATGTAGGCCAAAAAATCTTGCACATCTGCAATGACCTTATCGAAAGCGGTTTCAAATTCCGGGGAATCGAATCCGGGAAACAGATTGGATAAATCCCAATGCGGCAGTTCTTTTACATCGGCGTGGTTCATGTGAGTCATAGCTTGTTCCTTCGCAATTAAAGATTGATGGTTAATAGGGTAAATTGTGGCAAGTCGCAAGTTGCAAGTTACAGGTGGCAGGTGGCTCACGTTACTTGTTTCTGGCTAACCTGCCGCACCACTTGTTAAATGATTATCTAATGACGGGGATTATAGCACCTTTTGGCATGAACGTGCCTGA
>CAZRIB010000636.1:0-2042 GCA_964600035.1 uncultured Ardenticatenaceae bacterium
GGCGTCATCACCGCCCCTGTCGTCGGGTCTGGTTCCACCCCGGCATGAACCGCCAACGTCTGTATTTGCCACTCTTTATTCATAAACGAGTCCTCTCAATTTATTAACCTGAGTTCGGAATTGGAACGCAGATACCGCAGATGACGCTAATTTTTTGTTGTTTTCAAAACATTGGTCTATGAATCAACTATTAATCTGCGTTTATCAGGCAAATCTGCGTCCTATTTTTTATCTTCGAGCTAAGGTTATTAGCATTTCAGTGTCTCAGCTAACCGGCTCAACAGCCTCTATTACGTCCACTTTACCACAATATCCATCACAATATCCGCAGCCATATCTCCCTGGTCTGCCGCATTAGAAAGATGGCGCAGCACCTCACGCATCTTCAACATCTCCATAATGTGATGGCTGTCCTCCGGCCCGCTAAACAACTCAGCCAACATGCGCCGGTAAGAATCCTCCACCAGATTCTCCAGCCCTTTAATGCGCCGGGCATGTTCAGCCGCTACACCGGGATGATCCAGCAGCCGCTCCATTGCCAACTTTAACTCATTGGCCATATCCAGCAGCAGCCCCGTCATTTGCAGCAGCTCATCCGTTGCCTCCAGTTGAAAAATCTCCATCTCTTCCACAGTGGAGTGCATATAATCAATAAAATTATCCAATGCTCTGGAAAGCGAAAACAAATCTTCACGATCAATGGGTGTCACAAACGTGTCCATCAATTCGTGAATCAATATCCGCCGAACTTCGTCTGCGTCTTTTTCAATCTGCCGGGACTGGGTGCTTTTTTTATCTGTCTGCTTCTTGAGATACGCTTTCAAGGCTTCCACACTCGCCACAGCATATTCACCCTGCTGTACTAACAGTGGCACAAATTGCTGCTGTTTGGGCTTCAAAAAACGTTTTAACCATTCCATTTGCATCATGTTACCTCGTCTTCCTGGCGTTATTACACAAATTGAACCAGGATTATGTAAAATATTGCTGCCAGCAGTGCTGAAATCGGAATTGTCAGCACCCAGGCAATTAACATTTCATACCCCACTTGCCATCGCACTTTTGTCAGCCGGTCGGCAGAACCCGCCCCCATGATGGATGCGCTCATCACTTGTGTGGTGCTTACAGGCCCACCAAACAATGCCGCCCCCAAAATAATAAATGCCCCGGATATTTGGGAGACAAAACCGTCTACCGGACGAATTTTATAAATGCGATACCCCAGTGTTTTAATGAGGCTCCAGCCTCCGGCGGCCGTACCCAGCGCAATCATGCCTGCACTGAGCGCAACCACCCAAATCGGCACCCTGAAATCGGGTATCGCGCCTTCAACGACCAGCCCCAGGGTAATGATGCCCATGGTTTTTTGAGCATCGTTTGCACCGTGGCTGATGGCAAGGGAAACGGCCGTAACCAACTGCGCCTTCTTAAAAAAGTTATTCACCCGCGGCGTTGCACCACGCATCAAAAACAGCGTGACATTCATCAACACATATCCAACCACCAGCCCAATCACCGGCGACAAAAACAAAGCCGTTCCCACACGAACCAACCCAGACGTCTGAATGGCATCCAAACCGGCACTAATGGAAATGGCCCCAACCAGCCCCCCCACCAAAGCATGGGACGAACTGGAAGGGATACCAAGCCACCACGTAATCAAATTCCACACAATGGCGGCGGCCATTGTCGCCAACACCACCGGCATCGTAATCAAAGCAGGGTCAGTAATGCCCTTCCCGATTGTTTCTGCAACCGCCACACCAAACAAAAACGGCCCAATAAACTCACCCGCCGCGGCCAGCCACAAAATACGTCTTGGGGGTAGGGCACGGGAAGCAATCGGGGTGGCGACAATGTTGGAACTGTCATGAAAACCATTGAGGAAGTCGAATATCAGTGCGCCTATCAGTAATGCAATCAATAGTGGACTCATAGATTTTTCCCTGGATGTTAACATTTTGTTAACAGAAATGGGGAGGGAGTATAAAGAATTCTGCGCTTTTTCGCAAAAAATTCGGTTCGGAGGTAAGCGTTCAGTT
>CAZRIB010000637.1:0-2029 GCA_964600035.1 uncultured Ardenticatenaceae bacterium
AGCCACGAATTTCACAAATTTTTCTCTGGTGCTTCTTTGCGCTCTTTGCGTGCTTTGCGGTTTTTTCGGTGGACTTATTATGTTGAACGGCCGTACATGCCATTTCCTGTGTTTTTTGAGTATACCTAATTATAGGTTGGGCGGGTATGGGTAATGAGTTATTTCACTGGTTTTTTGCCCGCAATTGGCCGCAGCCTGCGGCAATGTCTATGCCTCTGCGCTGACGTACGGTGCTGGGCAGGCCATAGCTGGCGATAATTTGTTGAAAGTGGGAAACGGCCGTACTCCGTGTTGGTACGCCGTCATATCCCATTGTCGGATTCAGCGGTATCAGGTTGACATGGGCATCCAGCCCTTGCAGCAGCTTGCCAAGCCTGTGCGCCTGTTCTGGCTGGTCATTTTTGCCTTCTATGAGCGTCCATTCAAAGAAAATGCGCCGGTTTCTCTTTTCGCTGTAATAGCGGCAGGCAGCAATGAGTTCACTCAGCGGCCAGCGCCGGGCTGGGGGAACTAGTCGCTGCCGTTCTTCGTCCGTGGCCCCGTGCAGGCTGACGGCGAGCCTTACTGGTCGGTTTTCGTCGGCCAGGCGGATGATGCCTGGCACAACCCCCACAGTACTCAGGGTGATGAAGCGGGGGGCAATAGACAGCCCCTTGTGGTCTGTGAGGATGTCGAGGGCGGTCATGGTGTTGTCGTAGTTATGGAGGGGTTCGCCCATGCCCATGAGGACAATGTTGCGCAGGCGTTGGCCTTGCTGGCGCAAGATTTGGTCTACAAAAAGGGCTTGTCCTACGATTTCGCCGGGGGTCAGGTGGCGGATAAAGCCCATTTGTCCGGTGGCACAAAAGACGCAGCCCATGGCGCATCCTACCTGGGTGCTGATGCAGGCGGTGGCGCGTGGGTTGGTCTGGCCTTGGGGGTTTTCACGCCCTTCAAAGTGCATGAGGACGGTTTCGATGGTTTGGCCGTCTGTCAGTTTGAGAAGGAATTTTTGGGTGAAGCCGTCGCTGCTGGCCACGGCCGTTTCGGTGTGCAGGGGGGTGAGGACGGCCGTTTCTTGCAGAATTTGCCGCAAATCTGGACGCAAGTTTGGGATGTCGGTAACGGCCGTGGCCCCATCCCGGTACACACCCTGCCAGATTTGCTCAGCGTGATAACGAGAATACCCCCAACGCGCCAGTTTTTCCGTCAATTGTGGCAGTGTTAAGTCATACAACAGCCACGTGCCATTCTTTTTCACATCAGTCATAAAAAAGATTGTAGCTGTGGTCATGCAGAATGTCACGGCACGATCATATTTCTCATCGATAAATATCATTGCAGAATAATGACATATGCCTGTTAACGATTCCCTTCCTTTGCATTACACTTGTCATAATAAAGTAAGTGTGGAGTCTATGAGCCGTATTAAGTGGGGAGGCATTCATAAATCTCCGATCCCCCAATCTTTAATCTACTGAAAAAACCGCAAAGCACGCAAAGAGCGCAAAGAAATACCAGAGAAAAAATTCGTGCAATTCGTGCAATTCGTGGCTTTTTTCGGGGCAGTCAATCTTTAATCTCAAAATTCAGTTATGCAGGGGAGTATCATGCTAACGGTACGCGATTTTATGACGACCAATCCGGTGACAGTAACGGCCGAAACGCCAATGATTGAGGTCATCCAAAAATTAACTGACTGCAAGCACCAATATTTGCCTGTCCTCCAGGATGGTAAACTGGTTGGGCTTATTTCAGAGCGCGACCTGAAATTTGCCTTGTCTTCGCTTTACCAATACCCAAACCCACCTGCGGCCGACGCATGGACAGAAAAACCGGCGGCCCAATACATGATTACCCATCCCCTGACAGTGATGCCAGATGATACAGTTTATTTAGCGGCGGAATTGTTGAGCATTTACAATGTGGGGGCGCTGCCAGTTTTGGAAAATGATGAAGTGGTTGGCATTGTTACAATTACCGGTTTACTAAAATTCCTCGCCTCTAAAGATTCCCTGACAGAAATAGAACTGCTGGATTAGACAAAGAA
>CAZRIB010000638.1:0-1780 GCA_964600035.1 uncultured Ardenticatenaceae bacterium
CCTGTGGCGGCGATGCGGCTCCCGCCCGACCCACGCGCCCGGCAACGGCCGTACCCACAACGGTCGTACCACCCACGCCTGTACCAACAAGGGTGACGGAAGCAGCGGCCGTACCCACAGAAACGGCCGTGCCCATTCCCGCCCAAACCACCGCCGCCCCACCCCAATTCGGCCTCAACTTCATCCGCTTTTACTGGGGGCCAAACGACAACCCCACCGCCGACTTTGTTCAGCCGGATGCCATCTTCAACGACTTTCAATTCCTCGGCGTGCAGGCCTTCCGCCAGTTTGTCAAGGCAGACTTGTTTTGGAACATTATCGAGCCACAGGACAACCAGTGGCAGTTTGAGCAGGCAGACAGCGTCATCATGCACGCGCCCATCTCGCCCATCGTCACCCTGTTTACCATGCAATACGCCTCGCCCACACCCCCCTGGGGCCGCGAATTCCAGAAAACGGTAGGGCCGGAAGCCACCGACTACATCACCACCGTCGTCCAACGGTACGCGCCCTACGTCACCTACTGGGAAATCGGCAATGAGATGGATCATTGGCGCGCCTTTGACCCCGGCGACAATGACATGCCGCCGCCGCGCAACCAGTTGAGCGCGATCCCGGCCAATGGCTTTACGCCGCAGGAGCAGGGCATTTTTCTGGCGCAGGTGGCCGAGCTTATCCGTGCCAATGACCCTGATGCGGTGATTCTCATGCCGGGGATGGGCGGCCTGGACGATTACACCCTGAACACCTGGTTTGCTGGCGTGGTGGAAGGGGGCGGCACAGACTGGTTTGATGTGGTGAATTATCACTTTTACAGCAGTTGGGAACGGCTGCCTTTTTTGCACAAGGATTTGGATGCGTTTTTGGCGGCGCACGGCATTGCCGACAAGCCGGTCTGGCTGACGGAGACGGGGGCGACGAATGACCCGACGCTGAACGGCCGTACCGATTACCCCAACAGTCCCCAAACCCAGGCGGCGGATGTGTTCCGGCGGGCGCTGCTGGCCTACGGCGCGGGGGACAGCTACGTCGGCTGGCACACCTACATCGGCTCCCCCGCCACGCCGGATAATTTGTGGCGCGGCTATGGCATTCGCACGGACAGCGGGGAAAATGAACTGGCCTACTACGCGGTGCAGTTGTTGACAACGGAGCTAATCCCGTTTACGGCCGTTACCCCCCTTGCCACGAGTCAGGAGCAGCAGGTGTTTCGGGTGGAAACGGCCGTTGGCGAAACCAAATACGTCGCCTGGGGACAAGGAAGCTTCACCATACCAGAGGGGATGACGCAGATGGCCAGTGTTGTCCCGGATGAAACCGGCGGCATTTTGTGGCTGGAAGTCACCCCCGGCGAGGTCATCACGCTAACGGAGCGTCCGGTTTTGCTGAAATAACGATTCGCTCTATTATCAGGCTGCTTTTTCCAGCAGCGCCTTGAATTCCGGTAAATCTCTTACCGGCGCCAACAAGTCGTCCTCCATAGCAAAAACGCGATTGGACAGGTCAGCAAAAGCACGCTCCAGCTCGGTCAGCGCTTCGGGAATACGGTCGCTGAGTACCAGAGCGACGGCGCGACCATAGTGGTCGCCCTCATCTTTGCAAGGCAGGGCGAGGGCTTTTTCCAGGTCTTGGGTGGCAGCATCCTTCTCATCGAGCGCCAGGTAAGCCGCTGCCCGCCGGGTATACGTGGCAACATCAGGTTCTTCATCCAGCAACGCCTGTGTAAAATCGGCGATGGCTTCTGTAAAGCGGCCCATCAAGCGATACGATTCCCCTCTGC
>CAZRIB010000638.1:1790-2025 GCA_964600035.1 uncultured Ardenticatenaceae bacterium
ATTTATAAATTATTTTCATCCGTGTTTTCCGCGTTAATCCGTTTCCAATTTATTCAGGAACAAGTCTAATGATCAAAGGTGGTTTAGAAATTTGACAGGGCGCGGATAAACGCAGATGAACGTGGATTTGAGCTTATTTAAGCCACGTTTTCCCATGCTCATCCGGCATCTTCTTGCTGGCCGCCATCTACCTGCCCACCTTCTTCCTCATTCGGCAGCAGCGTGCGGTAGTAAT
>CAZRIB010000639.1:0-2024 GCA_964600035.1 uncultured Ardenticatenaceae bacterium
CAATCTCCAATCTCCAACAATGTGGCATTTTGCAACATCTTCGTTAAGATCAGGCGCATGATGGGTAAACGAGTACGACGCAACTGTATCATAATTTTACTTTTGTTGGTGACCTTTCTCATTTTCCTGCCACCCTATGATTTTGCCTTTGTCGGTGATGACTATGTGCAATTTGATTACGTGGCAGAGTTGTTCTCAACGCCTCTGGCATTTTGGAAGTTGTTTAATCCCTTTTATTTGACCTGGTATTATCGCCCTCTGCAAAATGTCTGGTTTTTGTGGGGACACCAATTTTTTGGATACACGCCATTTCCGTTTTATTTTTTGCAGGGTTTGGTGCATTTGTTGGCGGTGGCACTGGTTTTTCGTGTGGGGCGACAGTTGGGTTTACGGCCGTTTCCCGCGTTTCTTGCCTCCGTGCTGTTTGCCATTCACGGCCACTGGATGGACGTTGTCGGCTGGAACAGTTCCATTGCCATCGTCATGGCCGGTGTGTGGACATTGGCCGCCATCAGCGCATGGCTGGCATACCTGAAACGGCCGTCTATCCCCCACCTACTGCTCACCGCCCTTTTCTACCTGCTTACCCTGCTCACCCACGAAGAAACCTTTCTCCTGCCCATCGTCCTGCTTGCCCTCTACATCTGGCGCAGCCAAATTACCAACGTGCAGGCCTTCATCGCCCGTCTGAAAAACGACCGCCAACCGGCACTCTTTTTCACAGGAACGGCCGTTCTCACCCTTGCCTACCTGTGGACACAACTCACCCGCCCCAACATCACCATCGACATCACCCACAAAACAGCCGGCAGCTACCTGAGCCTACTGCGTCCCCTGCCCATCAGCCAATTCATCGCCGACCTGCTCGTCCGCTTCACTTTAACCTACGAATGGGAAACCTTTTTCCGCGACCATTCCTACGTCGTCGCCTACTTTGTCCTGCTGCTCATTGCCCTGCTTTGGTGGAAAGGCGGCCCCATCACCCGCATCGCGCTTGTCTGGACCATCAGCCACATGGCATTTATCTACGTCTCTTTATGGGCAAACAAACCGCAGCTTTTGGCTGGCCGCCACATCTACAACAGTTGGATTGGGCTGTCACTGGCCGGTGGTGAATGGGCAGCCACAGCCATCACTTACGGCCGTTCCCGTCAATGGCGGCAGCACACCATAACCACCCGCCAGGTACAAGCTGTTCTGCTCATTGTGGTGCTCGCCTTAACGGCCGTTCACATCCACACTACCCGCCAATCACAAGCCAGATGGACAGCCAACGTCACCGAAGACATGATGACCAAAGCCCAATTACAAGAACTGATGCCAGAAGTCACCCCCAAAATGCACCTGTTTGCCGCCCGCTTCTCCATCACCCCAAAATTCCTCCGCTCCGTCATCCAGGTCTGGTACGACCTGCCCCGTCTCCACTGGCCATACGGCCCCTGGGAAGCCCTGGAAGAAGCCGGAAAAGCCACGTCCGACTACTATTTCTTTGATTTTGATGGCAAAACGGTCATCAACATTGCACCCGAACTACAAGAAGCCGACGAAACCATCTTCATTTGGAGCGAAGGCGGCACAGTGGAAACCATCACCGAAAACGCTGCCACGCCCTTAGACAACCCACCCATCACCTTTGTGGCCGGGGAAGAAGAAAACCGGCGCTTTGCCGTGCATGTTCCCCTGCCAGATAGCGAAAAGTGGCAGTCACTCAAATACGTCACCACCGTGCCAAATGGGGCTGTGCTGCAATTTGGCCTCCACATCACCGCAGAAGACGTGCCCGCCAATGCCAAAGCAGCCGCACGGGTACGCCTGGAAGATGCCAATGGCAATGAACACATTCTTTGGCAAGACACCGTCACCATTGGGGAAAATGGGTCTGCTTACTGGCGTGATGTAGATGTGGAGATGACACCGTATTTTGACCAGCCGGTCATTCTGCGCTTTGAGATAATGCCAGAAACGGCCGTTTCCGGCACAGCCTACTGGTCAGACCCGCGTTTTAGCCGGTAAATAGAGATTAG
>CAZRIB010000640.1:0-2004 GCA_964600035.1 uncultured Ardenticatenaceae bacterium
ATTAGAGATTGGGAGATTAGAGATTGGAGATTGGTTATTTGCCCTCTTGCCTCCTCAATCCGTAAGCTCCATTAATTCCAGCCATTGTAGTTCTGCTTCTTCCAGTTCGCTGCGGATTTCTTCTAGCTGGCTGTGCAGTTGACCCAATTTTTGGTAATCGCCGCCGCTGTTGTTGATGGCCTGCTCCAATTCGCTGATTTTGGCTTCCAGTGCAGGGATGCGGTTTTCCAGTTCGGCGAGCTGGCGCTTTTGGTGGTAGCTGAGTTTGCGTGTGGGCTGTGTGGGTGTGGCTTTTGGGGGTGCGGCTGGCTTGGGTTGGGAAACGGCCGTTTCCTGTGCCATTTGTGCTTCCTTGGCCGCCAGGTAACTGGCAAACGGCGTGGGAAAACGCGACCCCAGCACGCCGTCCTCAAAACTCATCAAAAAGTCTACATTCCTGTCCAAAAAATACCGGTCATGGCTTACCACCACCAAACAGCCGGTGAACGCATCCAGAAACTCCTCCAAAACAGCCAACGTTTGAATGTCCAAATCATTCGTCGGTTCATCCAAAAAGAGGACGTTGGGCTGATGGGCTAACGTATGCAGCAAATACAGGCGGCGGCGTTCCCCACCGCTCAAGCTGCCAATTTTTGCCTGTTGTTGGGCACGAGGAAATAAAAACCACTCCAGCATCTGTGCTGCTTCAATCCGGCTGCCGTCGTTGGTGCGGATAAGCGGCGCGGTTTCGTTCATAAAATCAATCACTTTCATCTCTGGCTTTAGCCGTTCGCTGTGCTGGTCGTAGTAACCCAGATGCACAGTTTCGCCCCAGTGGATTGTGCCGCTGTCGGGAGGTGTTTTGCCTGCCAGGATGTTGAGGAAAGTGGATTTGCCGGAACCGTTGGGGCCAATGATGCCGATGCGGTCGCCCGGAGCCAGTTGGAAGGAGAGGTTGGTAAATAAGGTGTGACGGCCGTAACGCTTGCTTAAATTTGCCGCCTCCAGAACCTTTTTGCCCAGACGACGAGAAGCCAGCGCCATAGCTACCCGTTGGCTGCCACTGTCATGTTGAATTTGTTGCAGCTCGGCAATGCGCTGCTTGCGCGCCTTTTGTTTGGTAGAACGGGCTTGTGCGCCCCGCCGCAGCCATTCCAGTTCGCGGCGCAGGTGTGCCTGCCGTTTGGCTTCAGCGGCGGCCAACTGTTCATGGCGCATGGTGCGCTGCTCCAGGTATTGGCTGTAATTGCCGGGATAAGTTACCAGTTCGCGCCGGTCTAGTTCCACAATTTTGTTGACAACCCTGTCTAAAAAGTAGCGGTCGTGGGTAACCATCAACAACGCGCCTGCCCGATTGAGCAGATATTTTTCCAGCCAGTCGATGGTTTCGGCATCAATATGGTTGGTTGGTTCGTCCAAAATGAGCAGATCTGCCGGAACAATGAGGGCGTGTGCCAGGGCTGCCCGTTTTTGCTGGCCGCCGCTTAGCTGTCCCAAGGGGGTGTGGAATTCGGTAATGCCCAGACGGGTGAGGACGGCTTTGGCATTGGCTTCTGCGGCCCAGCCATTAAGCCGGTCCATTTCCTGGATGGCTTGGGCAAATTGTTCCTGTACGGCCGTGTCTTCTGGATGTTGGGCGACCTGTGCCGAAAGTTGTTCATATTGGCGCAGTGCCTTCATTTGTGGTGCATCACTGTCAAACAAATAATCCAGAACCAGTTGGTTGGGGTTTAATGGCGGGTTTTGGGGCAAAAAATGGATGTTTACGCCACCCCAAATGGTAATTGTGCCCTCTGAGGGTCTTTCCAGCCCGGCGATGAGCCTGAGCAGGGTTGTTTTGCCGCTGCCATTGACCCCAATCAGACCAATGCGGTCGCCGCTGTTGATGAGTAAGTTGACGCTGTCTAAAAGAACACGTTCGCTGTATTGATGGCTGACTTTATCGATGGTTACCAGATTCATAGGATGGAGGATAGCACTGAAGAAAATAACGAACAAAAAATTGTTAATAGCTGGTCAGCGAGT
>CAZRIB010000641.1:0-2003 GCA_964600035.1 uncultured Ardenticatenaceae bacterium
TTTTTTTGCTTGACTTCCTCCACAAAATATATTATTCTTGTCGTTACATCGACAAAAAGACACACAATGTCGATAACACGAAGGTAAATCCGACAAAAGGAGGTGGTGATTTTTTACAGCTGCCGTATCAAGAGGGTAGTGGCAGCACAGGAGGTCCAGTCGCCTGGCATGAAAAGTGTCAGGTTAAAAAGAGAGGATGTGAAATGAACCTTAACAGATGGATGGTAGGATTCGGGGGATTGCTGCTGTCGATGGTAATTGCTGGCATGGTTGCCGGATGGCAGGCAGCCGCATTTATTGCAGCAGCCGCAGCGATTATCCTGGCAGCCTGGGTTTGGCTAACCTTCATTTGGGTCAGAGTGCCAGAAATGGAAGTGTTTGTTGTCTTCAACAAGGAAACAGGCGCATTTTCCAGATTTCTCACCCAAGGCAGACGTTTTGTCCGGTTTCCACTGGAACGGGTTGCTGGCAGAATGAGCACCATGCCCAATGCGGTACAGGGGCAGTGCCGGGGTGCGCAAACGCAGGGTGGTGTTGCGATTGACCTGGATTGGACAATTACTTACCAACTTGATCCCAACAGTGCAGTAGAAGGGCTGCGCCCCATTATCGCCAGATTTATGACAGGTGACACCCGCAACTTTTTCCGCCGTCATGCCAACAACTGCCTGGCCGAAATTTTGTGCCGCCACACAGTAAACACGCTTAGCGCACCGGACATGATTGGGAATTTGCAGGCACAATTTCAGGAGGCGCTTGCAGCACGGTTACGGCCGTTTGGGGTCAACTTGTTCCGGGTCATGGTAAGTAACGTTGCCTTCCCGCCACATATTCAGGCCATATTGGAATCGGCACGCGAACGGGAAATTTACGCAGAAAGCGAAGCGAGAATGATGGAGCGGCTGCAGCAAGCATTCCACCAATTTACACCACAAGATTTGGAATGGCTGATGCGTCTGGAGCAGCTTCGTGAATTGGGGAAAAATGGTGTGTTACTGCAAATGCCCTGGCTGCAAAGTATGATGAACAGTGATGGACACGAACCAAAGCAGCCGGGAAACGGCCGTATCCGAGGTGACGGCCCCATTATTCCCAACCCACCTGAACCAGACAGCAGCAGCGATAGAGGTCTATGGCCGCCAAGCGCATAACAGAACAAAAGAATAAAGCGTAATGGATGAAAGAATCAGGCAGATTGGCATAAAACCAATCTGCTTGATTCCCCAATTATTTCATCATCATACTTGCCAGTTTGCGGGAGATGGCGGATGAAAGGCCGCCGGGTGGAACGGGACAAAATTTGCACAACCGTACTTTTGTGCTACACTGTTTTCGGCTCCCCCCCGAGAGATGTTCTCATAAGCGCCCGCTTATGGGACATCTCATTTTTTTGCCTGATGGCGCTGTTACCGGGTCAATCAGGCATTACTTTTTTGTACTGCTTCCCTAATATTGCGTGCATGGTCTCGTTCATGGTGACCAATTAACTTGATAATTTGCTCAATGGTCAAGATGCGCAAAGAAGCATGACGGCCTTTTTTCTGCCAGTCATCCGGTTGGAGTGTGTCAATAAAAGCCAGCAGCGCTTTACGGCTTTCTGCCAAATCGGACAGCAGTTCTTCGGCACTTTTGTCTTTGCGTTTTTGTACAGCCCGCTTGTTCCAGCGTGCCAGGTCAAAATCGGGGGGAATGGGGTTTTTGCCAGCCTGCCATGCCTGGGCTTGTCCGGTCAGGCCTCTTTCTGAGTCAGAGAGATGGCGCAGCAGGTCTGTGACTGTCCAGGCGGCATCATCGTCTCCGGGGAAAACAATAGTATTCCACTGCTCTGGTGTCAGGCTGTCGAGTGTATCTAGCAGCTCTTGCCGGGCTTCGGTTAGCAGTGCCAAAATTTCTTGTTTCAAATTGTCGCTCATGTTGTTTCCTCCCATTTTGTAATAAGTGATAATTAAATGGATTAAAGATTAAAGTAGGGCGGCAGGGTTACCAACTGCCAATCTCCAATC
>CAZRIB010000642.1:0-2000 GCA_964600035.1 uncultured Ardenticatenaceae bacterium
TAATATGCAGCTTGTTGTTCAACAAGGATACAACGCCCTGCCGCGCTGTGTCTAGATTGTACCCAACAAAGTACCATAACAGGCTGTTAAGCCAGGAATTTATGGCTGCCACGTTGAAAAATCAATATCCCAAATACGAATAACCTTATCTTTTTCACCCAATGTTGCCAACACAGGTTGTGAGGGGTGAAAGGCCAAACTGGCAAATGCAAATGTAGAGTGCTGCTCTGGCAGGCGGGCTATTTCGCGCCAATCTGTTGTTTGCCAAAGGCGTACCGTGCCATCAGCAGATTTTGAAGCAAGGAAACGGCCGTCACAAGAAAAATCCACCCCTGTCACCGGCTTCTTGTGTCCCATCAAAACCTGTACTTCACGGCCATCCGCCACTGTCCAAATTCGTACATCGCCGCTGTAAGCAGAAGAGGCCAACAATTCGCCACCGGGAGCCAGCGCCAATGAAAGCACCTCTCCCCGATGCCCAACTAACGTGTGCAGTTCCTTTTCTGCCTGCCAATCCCAAATTTTTACCAGGCCATCGCCTGCGCCAGACACCACAAAACGGCCGTTTGGATGAAACGCGACAATACCCACCCGTCCGCGATGCCCTGACAAAGTCGCAACCACATCCCCCGTTGCTAAATGCCACACCTTCACCAACTGGTCATAAGCCCCAGACACCACATATTCCGCATCATTTGATACAGAAACGGCATAAATATAATCCTTATGCCCCTGTAATGTCCGCGACAACGTTTTACCCGTTAAATCCCAAATTTTAATGGCTTTTTTGGAAGCAGAAATAACGTGGCGGTTATCTGGCAGCATCGCAACGGTAAATACAGACCCGCTGTAACTGCTGATTTCCTTTAGCAATTCCCCACTTACCGGATCCCAAACACGCACACTCTGGTCATAAGCAGCAGAACACAACAACGACCCATCTGGCGACCATGCCAGGCGGGTCATTGCGCGATTGCTAGCTTTTAATGTGTGCCGCAGCGAAAAGCCGGGGGGGATTTGTTTGGTTTTCATGAAAAATCTACTCAATCAAGCGGTCATTAACCATAGCACAACGGCCGTACACCCGCCAATGACAGACGCGATTAAATTGACCAAATCATTATTCAGCCAGCCCCAGCCGCGAACAGGCCGGGTATGGTGGCCGCATTTATGCACTTTTTTCTCGGTTTCCTTCTGGCACACATCGCAGTAAAAAATTTGCTGCACCGTTGCGCCTAAGAAACTGTCAAACAAGGAACCTGCCAGACCACCCAAGCCGCCCAGCAAAGCTGGCAAAAATTGCCCTGTTAACAACGCAGCCGTCAAGCCGATGAGCAGCCCGCCAGCCAGCGAAACGGCCGTACCCAAACCCGACACCCCGCCAGAACTCCCCACTTCCACAACCTG
This sequence comes from uncultured Ardenticatenaceae bacterium, assembly GCA_964600035.1. Taxonomy (GTDB): domain Bacteria; phylum Chloroflexota; class Anaerolineae; order Promineifilales; family Promineifilaceae; genus CAZRIB01. Next base: position 1,408 of record CAZRIB010000642.1, read on the forward strand.
CCCCGTTGTAATCAGCCGGGGCGGCCGTTTACTCAACGTGCCCAATTCTGTTGCCCAGGTATCGGCCGTAACCGTCGCCATTACCCCCACAAACAACGCAAACCACAACGGCGACGGCCGTACCACACTGGCCACAGCCACCAGCGCACCCAGCCCGCCATTTGCCATCGCCTGTCCAAAATCACGCCGATGGCCCTTGTCAAATTTCTCGGCCACCGCTCTTTTTTCGTTTTCCTTAAAATGGGACAACGCACTGGAACTAACAAAAAAGACCCCCAAAAGTACCCCCCACACCCAGCCCCCAAGGCCAAACGTCAATGTGCCTACCAGCAGCGCGCCAACCACACCAGATTCTGTGAGAGAACCGCGCCAAAATGCCAAACCGGCAATAACCAAACTTAAGGCAAATGCCCAGAGTAACTGCTGTGTCATTAGTACCCAAGTTTACCAAAGGGCTGCTGAAACGGGTAGTACACGTAACCCGAAGCCCGAATCCCGTTTTCCGACGAAGTTACCAGAGGTAGCGCACACAGAAAACGGATAACAGATTACTGAATACGGGTCGTATCCCAAACGGCCGTAACCTATGACCT
>CAZRIB010000643.1:0-1997 GCA_964600035.1 uncultured Ardenticatenaceae bacterium
TGTGGCCGGTGTCCTCACCGCGCCACTAGCGGGCACGGTCTGGAGACCGGCCCGAACACCTGTTTAGTCACGATGATTAAAGATTAAAGTGGGGGCGCAGTTTTGCTCCCACTTTAATCTTTCTTCTTCCATCTTTACTGCCCATGACACCTGCCATCAATGCCCACGGATTACGCAAACTATTTGGCGAAAAAATCGCCGTTGCCGATTTGACCCTGACGGTGCAGCCCGGTGAAGTCTTTGGCTTTTTGGGGCCAAATGGCGCAGGCAAGACCACGTCTGTCAAAATGCTGCTGGGGCTGATTACGCCAACGGCTGGCACGGCCGAATTGTTGGGACACCCGCTCGGCCACAGAGAAAGCCGCCGCCACATTGGCTACCTGCCGGAACATTTCCGTTTTCATGAATGGCTGCGTGCCGATGAATTTTTAGACCTGCATGCCAAATTGTATGGCATGGAAGCCAGCCAACGGCGCGAAGTCATCCCGGATTTGCTGGAGCTGGTGGGGCTGGCCGACAGGGCTGCCACCCGGCTGCGTGCCTTCTCCAAAGGGATGCTGCAGCGCATCGGGCTGGCGCAGGCGCTGCTGAATAACCCGCGTCTTGTTTTTTTGGATGAGCCAACTTCTGGCCTGGATCCTTACGGGCGGCGGCTGGTGCGGGATATTATCAATGGCTTGCGCGAGGAGGGAACGGCCGTTTTTGTGAACTCCCATTTGCTTAATGAAGTGGAACAAACGTGTGACCGGGTGGCATTTATTCGGGACGGCCGTGTTCTGGAAACAATCTCTTTGCACAGTGTAAACGAGGACAAAGTACAGGTTGTGGTGCGGGTTGGGCAGCCCGACGCGGCCTTGCCTGCAAAATTGGCCGCATTTGGAGAAGAGATCACCTGGCTGGAAAACGGCCGTATCCAGCTCACCCTGCCCGACGAATCACACCTGCCCAAAGTGGCACAGTGGCTAACCAACAACAATTACACCCTCTACGAGCTGACCCCCCGCCAACTCACCCTGGAAGAACGTTTTCTACAAATTGTGGGAGAAGTCACACAATGACCACCTTCATCATCGCCCAGCTAACCATCCGCGAAGCCCAACGGCGGCGTATGCTGTGGGTGGCATTGCTGTTAGGTATTGGCTTTTTGCTGCTGTTTGGCACTGCCTTCCACTACATCATTCTGGACGTAGACAGCTCCCAGGTTGATCAGGAACAACGCGAGTTAGTCATTGGGCTGCTTACCACAGCCGGGTTATACGCCACCAATGTTTTGCTAAGCCTAATTGCCGTGCTTATTTCCGCTGCCACCCTGTCCGGTGAAATTGATTCCCACACCATCGACGCCATCATTACCAAGCCGATTCGCCGGTGGGAAGTGGTGCTGGGCAAATGGGTGGGGTTTGCGGCCTTGTTGATTGGCTACACACTGCTGCTGGCTGGCGGCATTATCACGGTGGTTTACGCTTTGTCCGGTTTTAGCGTGCAAAATGTTCTCTATGGCCTGGCGTTGATTATGCTGCAAGCACTCATTGTCTTGACGGTAACAATGGTTGGCGGCACGCGGCTTTCCACGCTGGCAAATGGTACGGTCGCTTTTATGTTGTATGGGGTGGCTTTTTTGGGGGGCTGGGTGGAACAGATAGGGGCACTGCTGCGCAATGAAACGGCCGTAGACATCGGCATCGCCTCCAGCCTGATCATGCCCACCGAAATTTTATCCAAAAAAGCATTGACCCTGTTCCTTCCCCACTTTAGCAGTTCCTCATTCTTCGCTGGCCCATTCACCATCACATCCCAGCCCAACGGCATGATGATTAGCTATGCCATTGGCTACCTGATAGCCGGCATTGCCATCGCACTATTCAGCTTTACACACCGGGATTTTTAGACAGCCCCCTGCCCGCCCCATCACCCAATCTCTCAATCTCTTTAATTCCCCCCATCTCCTTCGAAAATTATGAATTATGAATTATGAAATATGAAGCAACTCCTGCCAC
>CAZRIB010000644.1:0-1991 GCA_964600035.1 uncultured Ardenticatenaceae bacterium
TGCAGCAAAAACCAATTTGACACACCCCTCTTAACCTGTTATGATGCCAGCCATGATGAAACGATTTACCAGCTTTGACTTGTTTAAGAAACCCCAACGCCGTATTTGCGCTGGCCTATTGCTCTGCTAATAGTCAAAGCAACGAAACTGTATGCACAAGACGCGGCGAACACCGCGTCTTTTTTTATTTTGGCAAGCCCCCTGGCCTATGATAAGCTAATGCGCTTGTCAGCTAAGTAAGCGTTTACAACAAGCAATTACATTATTCAGGAAGCAAACTTATGTTAGCACAACTAGAAACCCTTTATAACGACGCATTACAACGCCTGGAAACGGCCGCTTCCACCGAAGCACTCGAAACCTGGTACAAAGCCACCCTCGGCAAAAAAGGCAGCATCTACCTGCTTACCCGCCAAATGGGCAGCCTGTCACCAGAAGAACGTCCAACCTTTGGCCGCAAACTCAACGAAGCCAAACAAACATTAGAAAAAGCCTACCAGGAACGGGTAACGGCCGTTAAAAAAGCCGAAATCGAATCCAGCCTCACCCAATCCGGCATAGACATCACCCTGCCCGGCAGAAAACCAGCCCACGGCAGCCTCCACCCATCCACCCAAACCCTGCGCCAAATCTACCGCATCTTCGGCGACATGGGCTTCCAAATCTACCGCAGCCCAGACGTAGAAACCGACGCCAACAACTTCGAACTACTCAACTTCCCCCCCCACCACCCCGCGCGCGAAATGCAAGACAGCTTCTACACCACCAAAGAAGACGTCATTCTGCGTACACATACCAGCGCAGGACAAATTCGCGCCATGCGCCAATACCACCCGGAACCCATCCGCGTCATTCTGCCCGGCATGTGCTACCGCAACGAACAAGTCACCACTCGCAGCGAATTCCAGTTCCTCCAGGTAGAAGGACTGGCCGTCGGCAAAAACATCACCTTCGCCGACCTCAAAGGCACACTCACCGAATTCGCCCGCAGACTGTTCGGCCAGGACAGGGAAACCCGCTTCCGCGCCAGCTACTTCCCCTTTACAGAACCCAGCGCAGAAATGGACGTGACCTGCTACCTCTGCGACGGCAAAGGCTGCCAGGTCTGCAAACATACCGGCTGGCTAGAAATTCTCGGCTGCGGCATGGTGCATCCCAACGTCCTGCGCAACGGCGGCTACGATCCAGAAGAATACGCGGGCTTCGCCTTTGGCCTTGGGCCAGATCGCATCACCATGCTCAAACACGGCATCGATGACATCCGCCTGTTCTGGAGCAATGATTTACGCTTCCTCCAACAATTCTAAAAAACCGTCTCATTGAGAAACCGGCATTAAGCAATCCACACCGATCGCCCGATTACTCAATGACCTGATTTCCAACCAACTACCGAGGTAAACCATGCGCGTACCATTATCCTGGTTAAAAGATTTTGTAAACATCAACCAATCCGTAAAAGAAGTAGACAGCATCCTTACCAACGCCGGATTGGAAGTAAAAACAATCGATTACATCGGCATTCCCGGCGCAGAACTGGAATGGGATAGAAATCTGATCGTCCTGGGGCAAATCCTGAAAGTAGAGCAGCACCCCAACGCCGACAAACTGGTGCTGGCGACTGTGGAATATGGCGCAGACACACCAGAAACTGTCGTCACTGGCGCACCTAACCTGTACCAATATGTGGGCATGGGCGACATCAGCCATCTCCAGCTTTATTCACCCCTTGCACTGGAAGGCGCACAACTTTACGACGGCCATAAAGCCGAACCCAAAAAAGTAAAGCTGAAAGGGCGTGAACTGCGCGGCATCTACAATAAAGCGATGCTCTGCTCAGAAAAAGAGTTGGGCATCAGTGACGAACACGAAGGCATCATCATCATGCAAAAAGATGAATGGTCACCAGATTATGTCGCCGGTGCGCCATTGCAAGATGTACTTGGTGATGCCGTTTTGGAAATTGACATCATTCCCAACATTGCCCGGTGTGC
>CAZRIB010000645.1:0-1022 GCA_964600035.1 uncultured Ardenticatenaceae bacterium
AAAATCGTATCTTACACAATCGCTCTATTCACGCCATTTTTTGGCGAAGGTATTGCTAATACTACTGCTTTAACAGAAAAATATTTACATTATCCTTTGTGGCCTGCTTTTGCCAAAATTTACAGAAACAACGTTACACTATCTAATTTCGTCGGAGAACGGTATGCGGACTTCGGATTACGTTTGGTATTCAGAAGGTGAGGGAGGCGAGGTTGGTGGGGTGGGAAACGGCCGTTTACGCCAAGCAGCGGTTGAGAATAGAGACGTGATGGTCGGGAGAGGATGCTGTTTAATCCCAACTGGTATATACAAGCCAGACAAACCCCACAACCCACAGCACCCGCTGTGTAATTCCGGCAAAATTGGGGAACAGACCAAACAAACCAGACAAAAGCGTGACCAACACCAGCGCAGCAAAGTGGCCTATTCGCCTTTGGGGTGGTGTGTCTGTGAAAGTGAAAAACAGAATGGCAATAGTTAAGGCAAAACCGGCGACCGTGGCAAACAAGCCATGCAATCTGGCTTCTGGTACAGAGAACACAGCCCCTGCTATAAATGGCTCCGCTGAGAAAATCCCCGAAAGAAAAATGGCCAGGCCATAAACCATAATCAGCGCATCGCCCAACCAATGTTTTTCGTCCTGCCGAATGCGCTGCACACTGGTTGCACCGATGATGAGGCCAAATCCAATGAAGCCTAGTCGAATTATCCAGGCTCTGTCATAACTTTGTGCCCCAAGCTGGCTGATGCTGTTGATTTGCCATTGATAAGCGTCATCGGCCAAAACATGGGCGGCAATCAGGATAATTATGATGTAGATGATGGCGTAGGCGTATGTGTGCAATTGTTTTAGTTGCATATTTTTCACTGAGAGGGCGCGGACGTCGTTGTGCCGGGGTAGTTGTTTGCCCTGCATCTGGCGCACACGCGGGGTATTCAGAAGGGGAGACGAGGTAGGTGGGTGGGAAACGGCCGTTGCTATCAGCTTCTTGCCTAACGACCAGCGTCAGCCGCACACGGAG
>CAZRIB010000645.1:1032-1701 GCA_964600035.1 uncultured Ardenticatenaceae bacterium
CAAACATCACACTTGCAAGACAATGAATTTGCCAAAATCGCGCCCGCTTATCCACGAGTGAAGCGAGGTCGGTTGCACGCATGGTTGGCACGCTATCAGACCAGAAAATTCATCCTTTTTCAAGGCCTGAAATCATCCGCTCCACCTTTTCTTTTGTGTCTTTTGTAAGTCGCTCAATGGCTTCCTGTTCTTTGCGAATTTGCTTGCGTCCTTCTTCTACACGGCGCATGATTTCTCGTTGCACATCCAGCGGTGGCAGGGGAATTTGCAATCTCCGAATTTCTTCGCTATTGATGTTGTTCTGCATAATTTGACGGCTGATCGCGTTGACCTGCTGTCGGCCCAATGCAGAGTTGATAAACCATGATACAAAATCGGGGTAAACTTTGTCCTCAAAAACTCGCATACGAATCAGATATGAAGCAAATACAAAATCTGTTTTTTCATGGAAAACAGCGCATGTACCTACCAAATCTCGGCTTCCACTCGTTCTAACGATGAGCAGATCACCATCTTGCAACAAAAACCTCGCTCGTGTCTTTGGTGTCAGACGAACGTACTTTAAATCGGATACATCTAACAGGCCATTCTTGACATTGTTGATTCGCAACACAGGCACACCATCGCCGCCGTTGTTAGCTTTCTCGTTTGTTCCATACTGGAAAAATT
>CAZRIB010000645.1:1711-1991 GCA_964600035.1 uncultured Ardenticatenaceae bacterium
AATCGCCAAACTGGTAAACAGGATACAGCCCGCGCGTTAAGTCAGTGCTGGTCTGCGCAGCCTGATTGTAACTGACACTCCATCGCTTGAAGCCTCGCCACCATACCGCAAAAGATTTTATACGGTCGGCTCTCTTGGGAAAAGGCAATCCTAAATCGTTGAAAAAGCGGACTTCAATACTTTTTTCAATTTGTACTATATTTTCTTGTGCTTCAAATATCTGGGCTTGCGCTTGCTCCCAAACGGCAACAATTTTCTTTTGTATGCCAAGTGGAGGAAA
>CAZRIB010000646.1:0-1985 GCA_964600035.1 uncultured Ardenticatenaceae bacterium
TATCTGTGTTCAGTGTTCAGTGTCCAGTTATCAGTGTTCAGTGTTCAGTATGCACTACTTTTGGAGAACAGATACTGAAAACTGGTTGCAGACTTCAGGTTACGTGTGCCAGCCTCATTGCATTATCTGCGCCCTTTGGCTGCCATGGGAATGGGGCGCGGGGCTTGTGTGGCCGGAATGGGGCGGCGGTGGATGCGAGACGGCCGTTCCGCAGCGGCAGGCTCTGCAATTTCCTGGCTGTCCTCATCTGTCACATAGTGCAAATCTACAAAATCGGGCATCTCTTCTGTAACAGGTAAGGGGGGCTGGGTGGCAAAAACCGGTTCGCGGCGGGGTTGTCGTGTGGGGACGGCCGTTACCGGTTGGCGGCGTAACTGCGGCTGCGGACGCGGCTGTGCCGTGCGCACCGGCTGTCTCTGGCTGAACTGTGCCGCAGGCGAAGAAAGCCGTTCAAACATATGGTCACCGGCTACAGTCAGCGCGCCAATAAAGAGGATGCGCGTCAACCAAACCAGCACCGCCACAAAAATGGGCACGGTGTTAATGAGTTGGGCACGGCTCAATACCTCATTGCCCAAATCATGGTTAAGCAGCGTCAACGTAACCGCCCACCAGGTCATAATGGCGTTCATTGTCGCGGCCAGCAGCCATGCGCCCATCAAGTACCATGTTTCTTGATTTGCTTCATGATCCGGCTTGAAAATGCGCATTAAACCGGCCAGGTCAATGGCACAGAAGGCGGTTGCCAGCACGGCCGCCCAGCTAATGCCCATAAAGTTGGCACTACCCATTAAATTTGCCAGTGCATATTGGGTAGTATCAAAATTGAAAATTTCAAAGGCCAGCAGGCCAACCAGAAGTAAAATGCCCGCACCAAAACGCCAATCACTTGCTTTACCAAACGTTGGCTTGGTTGTTTTTGAGGCTGTGTGGTTCATGGAATCCTCCTGAACGTCATGAAGTTGGTACGCTGCAAGCTGCTTCCTGAGCAGTTTGTGACGTTCGGGTTTCGTACTTTTTCGTAAACTGTTTTATAGAACGTGTGTTCTACATTATACAAAAAATAAAGAGGTCGTCCAATAATGGTGACAGCAATTGTCACAAAGTGTTAAGGTTTGACCGTGTGTGTTTCTATATCAAATCTTTATGGGGTTGTGCTATAGTTGGCAAAATTCTTGTTGTTTGGGTGGATGATGCAATGCAGACGATTTTGGTAATTGATGACAAGGCAAGTGTACGCACGCTGCTGCGTGAATATTTGACGGAGAATGGGTATCGCGTGGTCACGGCCGAAAACGGCCGTATTGGTCTCATTACTGCCCGGCAGGAAAAGCCAGACCTCATTTTGCTCGACATTATGATGCCGGAGATGGATGGGTACGATTTTATCCGCAATTACCGGCGGGAAGGCGATGCGCCTGTTATTTTGCTGACGGCTAAAGTGGAAGAGACGGACAAGGTGCTGGGGTTGGAACTGGGGGCTGATGATTATGTGACCAAGCCGTTTGGGATGCGGGAATTGTTAGCCAGAATACGGGCTGTGCTGCGGCGGGTGCAGGGGGCAGGTACGCCAAAGGATGTGCTGGAAATTGGCGGCATTGTGCTGGACAGAAACGGCCGTCGCGTGACGGTACAAGGCCAGGAAGCAGACCTGACACCCTCGGAGTTTGACCTGCTGGCATTGATGATGGCCAACCCCGGACGTGCTTTTACCCGTGCCGAACTGCTGGAACATTTGCAAGGTATGGTGCTGGAAGGTGCGGAAAAAACCATCAACGTCCACATCCGCAATTTGCGCACCAAAATAGAGCCTGACCCGTCTAATCCCCAATACATTGAAACGGTTTTTGGCATTGGTTACCGCTTTGCGGCGAATGATTGATGGATTCATTGTTAAAGATTGAAGATTCATGATTAAAGGATAAAGAGTCATAGCGTCTGCTGCGGGTAAATAATCAGTTACGGCCGACCTTTATTCATTATTC
>CAZRIB010000647.1:0-1980 GCA_964600035.1 uncultured Ardenticatenaceae bacterium
ACAGGCAGGAGTGTGGCACAGATTACGGGCAAAGTGCCTGGGCAGAGGTGTCGGGCGATTCGCTCATTTATTTGCCTCAGGCGCCGCTGGAAAGTGATTGGATGCCCGACTTTGACCAATATCCTTATCCTTTTAACACTGACGTGGATTTGACTGCCACGACAATTGTGATGCCTGTAACGCCTACCGGGGTGGAGATGACGGCCGCTTTGGAAATGGCCGCCCGGTTGGGCAGTGATACGCGCTATGAAATGCTGCAGTTGAATTTGTTAAGCTCTGATAATTGGGACAAGGAAGCGGCTCATTTGGGGCATTACATTCTGATTGGCGATGCCCGGTGGAATGCGGCTGTGGCTGAATTGCAGGCGGTTCTTTCGCAGAAGGCAAATTATGAAACGGCCGTTAAGCTGCGCGAAGAACTCATTTTACGCCAGCAAAACGGCGCACCCACAGCCATCGCCGAACTCATCAATTCCCCCTGGGACCCCAACCAGGGCGTGTTGTGGATTACCAGCCAGAGCGACAAAGCCCTCATGAATATGTACGAACTGCTGACAGCAAATCCCAATGAAGAGCCTCTGGACGGCAACATCATTACCGTAAATGATTTGGGTGTGGTGCATACCGTAGACACCTTTAACCGGTTCGACCTGCCCACCACCATTACCGTAGACAAGGAAACGGGGCAGGCTGTTCAGGAAACGGTCAAAGAACCGGCTACCATTCGCTGGTTTCTCATTGGTGGGGCGGGGCTGTTTGTGCTGACGGTATTGACCGGGACGGTTTTGTTTATCCGTGACCGCCGGGCACGCAAGAAACAAGCAGAAAATAACCGGCTGAACCGGCCACCTTTGCGGGAACGGCCGTCCAGCCCAATGGAGCGGCGCACCCCATGAATGCCAAAATGAACAAAGGTGCGGCTGGCGGGGCATTTCTCATGGTGGCCGGGCTGCTGGTCTCTGTGGTGAATTATGCCCTGTCTATTGTGCTTAGCTGGACATTAACACCGGATGATTACGGCCGTATCGGTGTGAGTCAGGGGCTTATTTTCCTGGGGGCATGGTTTTTGGCAGAAGGCTTTCCGCGTGTGGCCGCCCGTGTGTTATCGCGAGTGGATGAGGATGGCTTGACGGCCGTTTACCCCATCATCAAGGGCGCACTGTTGGGCAACCTGCTCTTGGGAGGTGTGATTACGGGGGGTCTGGAGGCTGCTTACCGCGCCGGGGTGCTGCGGCTGGATGGCAGTTACCGGCTGTTAGTTTTGTGGGTCACGCTTACCATTCTTTTCCTGGCTGTGCGCATGCCTTTTGATGCCGTTTTGCAGGGGCGTTTTCGTTTTGGCAAGCTGGGGGCTGTCCGTCTGGTTGAAGTGGTGCTGCAATTTGGAACGGCCGTTTATCTGGTGTGGCAGGGTTATGGCGCAAATGGCGCGCTGGCTGGCTTTGCTATTGGCACCGGGCTGTCCTTGCCCGTTTCTGTCTGGCTGGGGCGAGATGTGCCTGTCATGCAGGCGCGCGGCTGGCCTGCGGCAGAGATTTTGCAAGCACTACGTCCTGTGCTGCCATTTCTCATTGCCAATTTAGGCGGCGTACTCATGCTCAATGTCGATTTACTGGCTGTCAAATTTCTGGTTCCGCCAGCGCAGTCAGATTTGATTTCAGGCTATTATCAGGTAACGGCCGTGTTGGCACGTATTCCCTACTTTATTGCCCAAATTTTACTGCTTATGGTCTTTCCCGTAGTGAGCCGGGCCAGCACACAACCGGCAAAAGTTAACCAAATTACGCGGCAGGGGCTGCAATTGATTTTGTTTGGCGTGCTGGCAATCAACGTCATTTTAATGGCTGCACCGGAGGCGGTCATTCGCTTCTTCTTTGCGCCGGATTATTTGGTGGCAGCAACTGTCCTGCGCTGGCAGGCGTTGGCGGTGGGGTTCATTATTGCGGCCATTGCGCTGGCCATTATTTCACAGGCGCGGGA
>CAZRIB010000648.1:0-1977 GCA_964600035.1 uncultured Ardenticatenaceae bacterium
ACGGTATACGGACTTCGGGTTACGTGTTCCATTTCTTTATTTTGTGTATCTGCATTCATTTTGTCAGCCGTGACTTTTGGTCTAATATCCTCTGCGAAGTGAAAAAAAGCGCAAAGCCATTGGCTGAAACAAGTTTGTATGGCTTCATTGTAGCCATGATTACCAGTGTTATACGCATAAAATCCGTGAAAATTTGATGAGTCTATGAATCATCTCATCCCAAACAGTGTACCAAAGATAACGAAATGACGACCTTATCACAAAATAAGTTCTTGCAAACATTGCCCGATGTTGTGATTCCCCACTTGCCAACCCATTTGCAAGTGATACAGGTGCGCCAGCCCTGGCGTTGGTTGATTCAATTTCATTTTGGGGAGCCTCGATTGCATTATGAGGTGTCCAGAGCGGCTAGACGGCGAGATTGGGAGTTGGGTCTCCATTGTGAATCTGGCGATAAGGCGTTGAACCGGCATTTGTTGTTTGGGTTTCGGCGGCATCTTTTTGAAATTAAGGATGTGTTGGGCGACAGCATTGAAGCAGAGATGTGGGATAAGGGGTGGACGAAGATTTATGAGTTGTATCCGGAAGGGGCGTTAACGGCCGAATACCAGGCAGCAGTTGGCAAACGGTTGGCGGAAATTATCACCTGTATTCACCCCATTTTTGTCGATTTACGGCGGGAAGCGGCACGGGTCTACCGTTAGTGATATTGGCGGCGGATTCGTTGAACAAAAAGCGAGACGGCCGTTTTATAATGAAATAACCAACTTTAATCACCCATCATCAACCTTTTCCCGGAGGAGATAACACAATGCTTACCAAACGATCATTCATCTGGTTTATTCTGGCATTGCTGTTGGGGCTGCTGGCAGGCTGCTTGCCCGACACGAACACACCAGACACGGCCGTATCTCCCACACCGCCAGCCGATTTACCCACGCCGACATTAGCCCCCACCACGCCGCCAACGGCCGTTTCCACCGAACCCGCCCCTTCTCCAACCACCGTCCCGGCAACGTCTGCCCCCACAGCCAACATCGAAGACCTCATTGCCCAGGTGCAGGCCGATTTGCCGCCGGGTGCGTTTGAAGGCGTGCAAGCTTTTCCGCTTGACTGGCCGCAGGATGAACGGCCGTTATTCGTCGTCCACTCCGCCGGTTTCCGCAGCTTTGACATTGACCCCCTGCCCGCCCACTTTGTCGCCATCTACACCTTTGCCAACGGCCAGTGGCAAGAAGTGGCAAATGCCTCCCTGGGCGATCTGTCGCCCGATTATTTGTATAACGAAGGGGTGCAGCAGGTGGCCCTGGAACCCACACATGCCTGGCTGAAGGTGGAAGGGGGCGCGGGCGCACACGGCGGCACGTTCCATTTGCTGAAATTTGACGGCGCAGCGCTGGAAACGGCCGTCTCCGCCGCCGCCGCCAACCCCGGTGTCGGCTACCTCCAGGATTTGAACAGCGACAACATCCCCGAAGTGATCATCGAGCAGCACGACTACTACGTCTTTTGCTACGCCTGCGGCGTGCGTTACCTCAACTTTGCAGTATTTACCTGGGATGCGGCCAGCCAGCAGCTGCAGCAAATGACCATCCAGCCGCTGCCGCAAAGCGCGCAAGACCATCCCGCGTTTACGGCCGTAAACCGCGCTGTCGAACTGGCACAAGCCGGGCTGTGGCCTGCCGCCGCCGCCCAAATGCAAACCGCCCAGCCCCTCGCCGCCGCCAATCCCAACCCCGCCATTGACCCCACCATCGAATGGGATCGCATCCTCATTGATTTTTATGTCAACGCCTGGCAAAACGAATTAAACCAAACCCCATACCCCCTGCTTACCAACATTTTTTATGGCGACTATGCCGCTGCCCTGGATATAGCCCGCGCCTACTCACCGGCAGACATCTTTGCCACCCCTTCCATACTGGTACAGGGCACATTGGCAGAGGGCAACGAAACCTGGATGGTGGAAGGGTATTT
>CAZRIB010000649.1:0-1973 GCA_964600035.1 uncultured Ardenticatenaceae bacterium
GCCGGGCCTGAAAAAATAACAAGCAAAACGGAAGCAATTGTTTTTAATGACTTCATATGATACCTCGTGTGAATGAGCTGGTCGGCGTGTCAGCTAGTCAGCTAATAAGCTGAAATGCTGAGACGCTGACAAGCTGAAACGCTTTCACTCCTCCTTATTCAACTTTTTGGCAAAATCAATAAAAAATTCAATCGCTTTTGGATTGCGCATAGCCCCGACATTTGCCGCTTTGGCCGGATCCATGCCCAGTAAAATTTTACGAACGGGCACTTCCATCTTTTTACCGCTCAGGGTGTAGGGTACTTCTTCAATGGCAAAGATGTCGTTGGGGACATGGCGCGGGGAAACTTCCTGCCGGAGTTTTTGGTTGATACGTTTTTTCAGGTCTTCAGTAAGGCTTTCTCCGGGCTGGAGTACCACAAAAAGGGGCAGGTATGATTCGCGCCCCAACATTTCCAGGTCGATGATGAGGCTGTCGCGAATTTCGGGGAATGATTCGACGATGCGGTAAATTTCGCTGGTTCCCATGCGGATGCCCTGGCGGTTGATGGTGGCGTCGGAACGGCCGTAAATCACACAACCGCCGCGCTCATTAAAAGAAATCCAGTCGCCATGCCGCCAGACACCGGGGAACATTTCAAAATAGCTCTCCTTGTAGCGCGTCATGTCCGGGTCATTCCAAAAATATAGCGGCATCGACGGCATCGGTTCCGTAATGACCAGCTCGCCCACCTCATTGATGACAGGCTGACCGGCCTCATTAAACGCCTGTACCTTGGCCCCCAACGACGCCCCCTGAATTTCTCCGGCATAAATTGGCTTGAGACGGCAGCCGCCGACAAAGGCCGTACACAAATCCGTGCCGCCGCTTAGTGATTCCAACGCCAGTGTGCGGTTGACGTTGTCGTAAACCCACTGAAACCCCTCACTGGTGAGGGGGGAGCCGGTTGACCCCACTGCCCGAATGTGGGAAAGGTTAAACTGTTGGTTGGGATGGATGCCCGCTTTGATGCAGGCGCTGATGTAGGCGGCGGATGTGCCAAAGTAGGTCATGCCGGTTTCTTCGGCGAGCTGCCACAGGGCGTTCATGTCTGGATATGCGGGGCTGCCGTTGTAGAGAACGGCCGTACACCCGGTGAGCAAACTGCCAATGATGTAATTCCACATCATCCAGCCGGTGCTGCTGTACCAGAAAAAGCGGTCATTCGGGTGCAGGTCATTGTGGAAGGTGAGATTCTTGGCATGTTCCAGCAAGATGCCGCCGTGACCTTGCACAATGGGCTTGGGCAGGCCGGTTGTGCCAGAGGAGTAGAGTATCCACAGGGGATGGTCGAATGGTAGTTGGGCAAAGGTGAGGGGTGCATTTGTGTCTACTTCTGCAAGAATATCGTGCCATAACACGGAACGGCCGTTCTCCCCATCCGCGTCAAAATAGGGCAGCAAAATAGTATGCTCCAGCGTTGTGAGCGCATCCTGCATCTCTTGCAGCACAGGCCGCCGGTCAAACTGCTTGCCGCCATACTGGTAACCATTCGTTGCAATCAACACCTTCGGCTCAATCTGCAAAAACCGGTCCAATACACTTTTGGCCCCAAAATCAGGCGGGCAGCTAGACCAGATAGCACCCAAACTGGCCGCAGCCAACATGGCAATGACAGCTTCAGGGATATTGGGCAAATAAGCCACCACCCGATCGCCGGGCTGTACGCCCATTTTTTGCAAAGCCTGTGCCACAGCCTGCACCTGCTGTTCCATATCGCGGCGGTTGATGGCCTTCACCGGACTGGTTTCATCCTTAAACAAAAGGACAGGTGCGTCCACTGCCATTTTGCGAAAAATATTTTCCGCGTAATTCAAGCGAACACCGGGAAACCAGACCGCGCCGGGCATGGTTCGTTTGGGCAGTACCGCATCCCATTTTTGGGTATAGGCCAGGTCAAAATAAGACCACAGGCTCTCCCAAAATTGTTCCA
>CAZRIB010000650.1:0-1965 GCA_964600035.1 uncultured Ardenticatenaceae bacterium
GCAGCAATCATCGGCCAGGTACATTGTCCCGCCATCACCCGGCATCACATGCATATGCCCGCCGTACGCCCGCAGCAAATTTTCCGTTGTCAACGCATCCTCAGGCTTGCCAAACGCCACCACCTGCCGGTTTAGCAGCATCACCCGATCAAAATGGCGCGTGGCCATATCCAAATCATGGGTTGCCACCAACACCGTCACCCCATCCGGCTTCAAGCTTGCCAAAATTTGCAAAATTGCCTCCTGACTGGGCATATCCAAACCAGTTAACGGTTCATCCAAAAGCAGCAGCTCCGCCTCCTGCGCCAGCGCCCGTGCAATAAACACCCGCTGCTGCTGCCCGCCAGACAGCTCCCCTATCTGCTTTTTTGCCAGATGGACGGCATTTACCCGTTCCAAAGCAGCATAAACGTGCGCCCAATCCTGCTTGCGCGGCCACCGGAACAAGCCAATTTGCCCAACCCGCCCCATCATCACCACATCCGCCACTGTCACAGGAAATGTCCAGTCAATCTGGCTGCGCTGCGGCACATAGCCAATGCAAATGTGACCATCCGGCCCATGACCAAAAATTTCAATTGTGCCGCTGGTCGGTTGAATGGTGCCGACAATTAATTTGAACAAGGTGCTCTTGCCAGCACCATTTGGCCCCACAACCGCCACACGTTCACCCCGGCCCAGTTCAAAATTGACATCAATTAAGGCCGCATCGCCGCCGCGTGTTGTGGTAGCGCCACTGCTTCCTTCAGCATATGCAACATACACATGCTCACAGCGCAGGGTTGGTTTACTAAAATCATGGGCAACGCCTTTATGGGTTAGTTGGCGTACGATTTCTGTCATTTTGGTGTCCTTTGAATTTAGAAAAGAGATTGGAGATTGGGGATTGGAGATTTTCCATTCTCAATTCTCCATTCTCAATTATTCATTCTCCATTCTCAATTATTCAGCCCCTCAACAATGGCCTGTACATTTGCGCGCATCATGCCAAGGTAGGAGTCTGCGCCGCTGCCGGCTGGCCCCAGTGCACCTGTGTACAATGTCTTGATGCTTACTTTGTCACAAGCAGGTAGTTCATTCGCTACTGTCTCTGCCAACGATGTGTTGACGGTTGATTCAACGAAGATGGTGCAAATCTGCTGGGCAGCCATTGTAGAAACCAGTTGGGTAATGTCTGCTGAGGATGGCTCTGCCAATGTGCTTTTGCCGGGGATGATTGTGCCGACAATGCGAAAGCCGTAAGCGCGGGCAAAGTAGCCCAGGGCATCGTGGTTGGTTACCAGTACCCGCTTTTCTGGCGGGATGGCGCTTAGTTGGGTTTGCATGTCGGCTTGAAGCTGGCTTAGCTGGTTTTGGTAAGTGGCCGCATTTTGCTGGTAAAGGGGAGCGTTTGGGGGATCGGCCGTTTCCAACACCTGCGCTATGTTACTGACCCACTGCTGCACGCTTGCCACGTCCAGCCAACTGTGCGGGTCTACAGTGCCATGTGTTTCTTCATGATCATGGTTGTCGCCTGTACCGGAAACAGATAATGGGGTAACACCAGCGTTTACTGGCACAATGATGCCGTTTTCGGCAACGGCCGTTATGTCCTTCAGCAGCCGTTCTTCCAAATTCCAGCCATTGACAAAGATAATATGGGCATCTGCCACCGCCGCCAGGTCGCCAGATGTGGGCTGGTAACTATGGGGGTCTTGCCCCGGCTGGAGCAGCGTCTTTAGTTGAATGGCATCGCCGCCAACCTGCCCCACCACATCTCCAATGATGCTGGTTGTCGCCACCACTTGCAGCTTTTCACCATCCAACTGCACTGGCTGAACTGTTGGTAAAGTTAGCTCATCTGTATCTGGTGAAACGGCCGTTTCGCCCCCACACCCATTTAACAACAACAAAACCGCTGCCAAACCCAGCAACGGCCGTATCCATCTAAAAAACATATTCTCTGCCCTCACAACACGTTATTTA
>CAZRIB010000651.1:0-1960 GCA_964600035.1 uncultured Ardenticatenaceae bacterium
ATGCCCATCAGGGGGCCGTGCTCCTCATTAGCGGCGAAACAGGCCAGCCGCTGGCCGTCATGAACGCCTCCGCCATTACTGCTATCCGCACGGCGGCCGTTTCTGGCCTGGCAACCCGGCTGCTGGCACGTGCCGAGGCTGGTGTGCTGGCTATTTTTGGTGCAGGTGTTCAGGCACGTTCTCATCTGGCAGCGATGGCGGCTGTTCGCCCCCTGCGTGAGGTGCGCGTCGTCAGCCGCACGCCAGCCAGCGCCGCCGCTTTTGTGGCTGAGCAGTCGCCTTTGTACAACTTCCCCATTGTGGCGGTGGCAGATGGCAAAACGGCCGTTTCCGGAGCCGACATCATTGTGACAGCCACCAACGCCAGCCAGCCAGTGCTCAAATATGAATGGCTGTCACCCGGCGCCCACATCAACGCCATCGGCGCGTACCAGCCCACCACCCGCGAGATAGACAGCGAAACAGTGGCCGCAGCCCAGCTTTTTGTAGACCGCCGCGAATCGGCAGAAGCGGAAGCGGGCGACTACCTCATTCCCCTGCGGGAAGGCGTGATTACGGCCAGCCACATTCAGGCAGAGTTAGGCGACTTGCTTTTGGGCCGTCATCCCGGCCGCACATCTCCGCAGGCCATTACGCTGTTTAAGTCGTTGGGGCTGCCGGTACAAGATTTGGCAGCGGCCGTTTATCTTTACCATCAGGCGCGGCAAACCAACACCGGCACAGACATTCCATTTTAGGAACAGCCCATGACATTGCCGGACCTCATTCGCAGCCGCAGAGCCATTCGCCGCTACCAGGATAAACCTGTACCGGTTACATTGATTACAGAACTGTTGGAAACGGCCGTGTGGGCTCCCTCCGCCCACAACCGCCAGCCCTGGCGCTTTGCCATCCTCACCAAAGCCGCCACCAAAACCAAACTGGCCCAGGCAATGGGGCAGCGCCTGCAAGCCGACCGTACCGCAGATGGCGATCCGCCCGATGTGATTGCCCGCGATGTTGCCCGCTCCTACCAGCGCATTACCGGTGCGCCCGTCATCGTCGTTGTGTGTCTTTCCATGCAAGATATGGATCATTACCCCGACAAACGCCGTCAAACCAACGAGCGCATGATGGCTGTGCAAAGTGTTGCCATGGCTGCCCAAAATTTATGGCTGCTTGCCCATAATGCCGGACTGGGTGCGTGCTGGTTGTGTGCCCCGCTCTTTGTGCCGCAGTTGGTACAAACCACGCTGGACTTGCCTGCTGATTGGGAACCTCAGGGCTTGATGACGTTTGGCTGGCCTGCGGAAGAAAAAGAGAAGACGCGCCGTCCGCTAAAAGATGTGGTTCGCTTTGTGGATGGCTGACAGATTTTTGACGAAATTGCCAGAGGTAGTGTACACGGATTACGGTACTGGTACTCAGTCAAGTGTTCTTTGATGGATACAAAGATTGGTTCAATCTCCGAGATTGAACCAATCTAATCCCTTATTTCACATGTGACTGAGTACTAGGGGATAAATGATGTGGTAATTTGATCTGGTGAAACAAGCTGTCCTTCTGGGCCACAGACAGTGCGTTCCTGAATGCGCGCTGGGTCTAGAAAGTGGTTGAACCAGGTATGCCAACGAGCAACCGCATCCCGATCCACGCTGTAATAAATCCAACGGCCGTCTATCCGGTCCCGCCGAGAATGCACCAGGCCAGCCCTCTCCAAAATACGGAAATGATGTGAAAGTAAATTAGGAGCCAGCCCCAACCGCTCTTGCAGTTCGCAGTTACAAGAGTCGCCCTGCATCAGTTCGGCAAAGATGCGCATCCGGTTGGGTTCGGCCAGGGCCTTGAGAACGGCCATTAATTCAGCAAGTTCTGTTTCGTTTTCAGGCAGCATACTATTTACTCCGTCATTATCCACTCTGGTGATTCAATTACAGTTGAAGCATAAAGGGGGTTGGGCAAGCTGTCAAGAAACGGCCGT
>CAZRIB010000652.1:0-1956 GCA_964600035.1 uncultured Ardenticatenaceae bacterium
ACATCGCCGCCTTTGAACAGCATTAAGGTAGGAATGCCAACAATGCCATACCGTCCGGGAATGGCGGGATTGTCGTCCACATCTACTTTGCCGACTTTCAATTTGCCGTCGTATTCTTCAGCAATTGCATTGACTGAAGGGGCGATCATCCGACAGGGGCCGCACCAATCTGCCCAAAAATCAATTAAAACGGGTTGGTCTGATTTTAATACTTCGGTTTCAAATGTTTCGTCTGTTACTTCAATGGGTTTTGCCATAATTATATGCTCCTTAAATACGTTCCGCCTACGCGTAAGCGAATAAACTCTATTTATATGACGGTTGATTGTGTGTTATTCTTACGTTGCTCCGGGCAATCGGAGGGGATTGTATCATTCATATAGAACTTTGTACATATGTATTGTGTAAAAAAATCTGGTAAATTGAACGGCCGTATCGTTGTTCGCCCATAATTTTTTAATCATCTAGCTTTTATTCATTACGCATTCAATTTCAGGAGTGGAAGCATGGCAGAAAGTGAGTTTTTAATTACAAATGGCCGACTGGTGACATGGGGACAGCCGAATGAGATTATTGAAGACGGGGCGCTGCTGGTGCAAGACGGCCGTATCGCCGATATTGGCCCTTCTTCTGAACTGGAAGCCCGTTATCCCGATGCCGCCCGCATGGATGCCAAAAATCAATTGGTGATGCCGGGAAACATCTGCGCCCATACCCATTTTTACGGCGCATTTGCCAGAGGTATGGCGATTCCCGGTGCGCCGCCCAAAGATTTTCCTGATATTTTGGAACGGCTTTGGTGGCGGCTAGACCGGGCGCTGCTGGATGTGGATGTGAAGTACAGCGCGCTTGTTTGCCTGGTGGATGCCATTAAACACGGCACAACGACGCTTGTTGACCACCACGCCAGCCCACGTGCCATTGATGGCTCTCTTGACCAGATTGCGGATGCGGTGGAGGAGGCAGGTGTGCGTGCGGCGTTGTGTTATGAGGTGACGGACAGAAACGGCCGTGACGGGGCACAGGCCGGCATCAGCGAAAATATACGTTTTCTCCACACCTACAAAGAACGCGAAAACGGCCATCTCCTGGCGGCTACTTTTGGCCTGCATGCTTCCCTTTCCTTAAGTGATGAGACTTTGGCCGATTGTGTGGCGGCTGCACAGGAAACGGATACCGGTTTCCACATTCACGCCGCCGAACATGAGGCCGACGAGTATGACTCTCTGTTCAAATATGGCAAACGGGTCATCGATCGTCTGTATGATGCCCAAATTTTGGGGCCGAAAAGCATTGTGGCCCATGCCATTCACATTGACCCCACTGAGATGATGTTGTTGAAGGAAACGGGCACATGGGTGACGCACCAGCCGCGCAGTAATATGAACAATGCTGTGGGTGCGGCTGATATTGAAGGCATGCTCCGTTTGGGGATTCCTGTGTGTCTGGGGAATGACGGTTTTAGCAATAATATGTGGGCTGAATGGAAAACGGCGTATTTACTGCATAAAGTTGCCCATCGTGATCCGCGGCGGGCGAATGGGATGGATATTGTGCAAACGGCCGTTTACAACAACGCCGCCCTGGCAGAAATGTTCTGGCCGGATCAGCCAATGGGGAAACTGGTCAAAGGGGCTGCCGCCGACATCATATTTGTCGATTATCATCCAACAACGCCGCTGAGCGCGGGCAACTTGCCCTGGCATATCATCTTTGGCTTTGAGAGCAGTCTGGTTACCACAACCATTGTGGCTGGCAAGGTGTTGATGCGTGACCGCCAACTGTTAACTCTGGACGAGGCAGAAATTACAGCCCGCAGCCGGGAGTTGGCAGCCAAAGTCTGGGAACGGTATGCGGCGATGGATGAGAATGGTTAGAGAATGGGAATTGGAGATTAGAGATTGGAATTAAGGCGTTGATAGGCTTTAATTATCAATCATGATTCATTAATCAATT
>CAZRIB010000653.1:0-1955 GCA_964600035.1 uncultured Ardenticatenaceae bacterium
TGAGAACAGCAATCCAGCCAAAAGGTCCGGCTTGCAAAAAAGCGGCATTGTCACTGAGGAGCAGGTTGGGGTCTATGCCGGATGCAGCAGTCAGTTCAATGAATAATACTTGACTGAAGAAGAGAACGATGCTGCTGATGACTGCTGCAACGGCCACATCGCGCCAACTGCGCAGCCGCCACAGGGTTAAGATGGCAATGACAACCACTGACCAGAAAATCATGTGTAACACAGGCATTTTGAACCTCCTCAAATTTTAATGACCCGATAGGCAAACCGCAGAAAGTTTTTAGAGATAAAAAGCGTCTGTTTTTGCGGTTTACTTAAAATACTTTGCCGTTTTGTGGTGATAGGATACGGCCGTTTGGGGGAACAGTGCTTGCTGCTTTATCGACGTTTGTTGACCGATTTGTCACCTGGTTACTGTAATAACGTTATAAAACAAAAATTGGTTCCCATCTGCTGTCTACTTTTTTGTTTTTGTGTAAATCTGGTCACGGTTTGTGTGTCAGCTTGGAAAAATAATGTGTAAAAAGGCAGGGTGTTTCTTTTTATGACCACACAAAAGCAAATTTCATCTCTGCCTACCCGGTTGAAGTTAATCTACGGTTTGGGCGATTGGGGGACTTCAGCGGCGACAACGGCCAGAAATGCATTTTGGTTTGTCTTTTTAACGAGTGTGGTGGGGATTGGGCCGGGGCTGGCGGGAACGGCCGTTCTCATTGGGCGGTTGTGGGACGCAGTAAATGATCCTCTGGTGGGCACAATCAGCGACCGTTTGCAAACACGTTGGGGACGTAGACGGCCGTTTCTCCTGTTTGGGGCTGTTCCTTTTGGCCTGACATTCTTTTTTATGTTTTGGGTTCCCCCCATTGCCAGCCAAACCGGACTGGTGCTGTACTACAGTCTGGTATTTTTGGTGTTTGACACGTTGTACACACTGGTCAATGTACCCTATTCTGCTTTAACGCCGGAGCTTAGCGACGATTACGATGAGCGCTCCAACATTGCCGGGTGGCGGGTGGCTGTGTCCATTTTGGCGGCATTGGTGACGGGCGGCTTGTTTACTTACCTGGCGGAAGATGTGTTTGCCGTGTGGCTGGGTGGCGGCACAATGGCTATCCGGCAGGGGTATGCCATGACGGCTGCTTTGTGGGGCGTGACATTGGCGGTTCCCTTGTTGATTTTGTTCCGGGTCATTGAGGAGCCACCGCACCAGCCGGATGAAGACCCGATACGGCCGTTGCAAACATTTCGGGAGGTGTTTAGTAATCGGCCGTTTCGTCTGGCCGCCACCATTTACCTGCTCAGCTTTGCCACCACCGACATCATTCTCACCGTTTTTGTGCGCTTTTTGGTGGACTATGTTCAAGTCTCCCCCGGTTTTGACAACTTGCTGTTGGCCGTTGTGTTGGGGCTGGCACTTTTGACCATGCCGCTAACCGTGACCATGATGCGCCGGTATGGCAAACGCAACACCTACATGATCAGCATGGCGTTCATGGCAGTCGTGCTTTTCATCATGGGGCAAACGCCGCCGGGCGGACAAAACCTGATTTTGGCGGCGGCCATCTTTGCCGGATTGGGATACGGTGCGGCGCAGGCCGTTCCCTGGGCAATTGTGGCTGATGTGATTGAAGCGGATGAGTTAAAAACGGGGAAACGGCGAGAAGGAATTTATTACGGGTATCTGGTGTTCTTCCGCAAGCTGGCTTCTGCATTTGCCATTTTTTTGGTGGGGCAAATTTTAGCCGCTTCCGGGTTTGTGACCTCTACGGCGGGCAGTGTGTTTGTGGAACAGCCACAAAGTGCTTTGCTTGCCTTGCGTTTTTTGGTGGGGGGCTTACCCATTGTCATGCTGGGGCTGGCAATTGTGGCGGCATGGCGTTATCCGTTGGATCGGGAACAGTATGAGGCCATCAAGGTGCAGCTTGAGCGTAATCGCTCCCGGCGTA
>CAZRIB010000654.1:0-1953 GCA_964600035.1 uncultured Ardenticatenaceae bacterium
ACGGATTACTGAATATGGGCACTAGTTTTGACAGGGTTGTACCGGGAGCTGGTAGGCATTGTCCGGGAGGGGGGAGCCTGCGGCATCCACTGCGGGCAGGCGTTCGCCTGTCGTGTAGTCATATGCGCCAATAAGCAGCCACGCCGGGGATTGGCTGGCTGTTGGCAGATGGCGCACATCCAACAGGTGTGCAGTTGGGGGGAGCAAATCGGGGCGCAGTCCGGTTGGCGGGCTGTCGGCCTGGGCAATTAGCTGGCTGCCTGTGTTGAAGGCTTGCACGAAGGTGGATGTGGTGGGGGGGACGGCCGTTTCCGGCCACCAGTGCAGTTTGACCGTCACATCGCCATCACAAACAAAGGCATTGGCCTGTGTAAGCTGGTAGGGGCCAAGTGTGGCAATGGGTGCAGACGCTTTGTCAAAAAACCAGCCGCCCCGGTAAACGGCCGTTGGCGCATCATCGCCGTAAGTCGTCACAATAACGGCCGTTTCCTTCTCCAGCCGGGCAGCTTCTGCCAGCTCCGATTGGGCATGAACCGCATACCCGTACCGGGTTTGTGCCAGCAAATCGGGCAAAGCAACGGCAGCGGCCGTTTGCGCAGGTGCGCCATTTTCCCAGGCCAACTCCTCCACAAAAAGATAATCCCCCAGCATGGTGACAAATTCTGCGCCAACAGGGAACGTTGTTTGGGGCGGGGCAAGCCACTGCGGCAGATTGACAAACAGCAAATATTCGGCATCCGGCTGGGCAGAAACGGCCGTTTGCATGGCCTGTACCGGCTGCGTCAGTTGGGCATAGGCACGCAGCCGTCCGGCCACAAACCAGCCAGAAGCTGCCAGCACAAACAAAACGGCCAGCCATCGCCACCAGGGATTAGCGCGTTCTTCCGTGCCTTGCAATAAAAGCGCCCAGGCCATACTTACCCCAACCGAGCCAAGATAGAGCAGGCGTGGGCCATGCAGCAAATAGCCTGCCGAAAGGGGCAGCACGATGACGGCGGCGGCCAGTGCCCACCAACCCCAGGCCAGCAGCAGTCCCCGCCACTGTTTGCTTTGCCAGGCGATGGTACCGCTCCATACGGCCGTCACCATACCACCTGTCCAGACAACGGCCGTTTTCCAGCCATCCGGCACAAATTGACCAAACCAGGCAAGGGGATAAACGGCCGCTTGCACCACATAAAGCACTTTTGCCACCAGTCCGCCCACGCTGTCGCCGCCAGCCTGCGGGGCACGGGTGATGGGCAAAAATTGGTAGACCACTGCGTATAGTGCGCCCAATGCCAGGAAGATAAATGCCGGACGCAGGCGGCGCAGCCAGTTTTGCCAGTTGGTTAAGGGGTCGGGAGAGGCGGCCAGATGCACCAGCAGGGCAAATGCGCCAAAGAGAATGGCGCTTTCGTGGCTGAGCAGGCTGAGGATGAAGAGAACGGCCGTTAACAACCACCAGACGGCCGTTTGTTTTTGCCCGGAACTGTTTTCTGCGGGGGAAATGGCAGACAGATAAGTGTGGAGGGCCAGCAGCAGCAGCCCGGCGGTGGCGGGGTGGACGTTGTGGCCGTACACGGCGACGGCTTGAAAGGAAAAGGGGTAAAAGGTGAAGAGGAGTCCGGCAGTAACGGCCGTTTGCCATTTTTGCCCCAATCGTTTAACCAGCACAGCCAGCAAAATGGCATTGAGCGCGTGCTGCGCCACATTGATGCCGTGGAGCAGCCAGTTTGGGTAATAGCCCCAGATGGCTTTGATGACGAGCATGGGGAAGAAGGTTAACGGCCGGTAGAAGCCAAATGCTTCAGTGGGCAGCCAGACGTTGACAAAGTTTAGCCCTTTGGTGATGCGAATGTGGAGCAGGGTGTCGTAGATGAGTGGCAGGCGCAGGGTGGGGCTGTAAAGGAGAACGGCCGTTATTCCCAACAGTCCCAATGCCATTCGCCAGCGTGTGCGTTCGTTTATCAT
>CAZRIB010000655.1:0-1943 GCA_964600035.1 uncultured Ardenticatenaceae bacterium
TTTTTTCGGTAGACTCAAGATTAAAGCAAATGGCAGGCTTGCAGGTAACATCAGTGGTTACTTGCAGCCTGCCACTTTTTTTGAAAATAAGCCTGGCAAGATTGGTTCAATCTGGCCGATTGAACCAATCTTGATTATTTAACGGTTCTAATTGCCCAATGCCCAGGATACGGCCGTGTCAAACAAATCCCAGCCTGTGGCATTGTTGTGATTTACCGAGCTGTCATTTTCAAAGTAGAAACCAACCCGGCGAGCGGCGGCCGTACCAGAGGTAAGCGCGCTGCCCGTATCATAGGCAAAGATGGTGTAACGGCTGGTGTTGTTGTCGATAGTGGCAATTTGAATGGCACCGGAACCCAGGTTGGTGGCGTAGTTAAAGCGGCCACCTGTACCAACTGTGGTCAAGCCGGTATACCCGGCGGCCAATGGGTGACCTGGATTAATAATACGGATATCCCTTTCACCACCGTCACGGCCGCTGCGATTCGCCATCCGCATGTCATCAAACAAATTCCGTTCGCTTACAATGACAGGCTTGTTCGAATTTCTGAACGTATTGCCCACTCTGCTGGCATTGATGGTATACGAAATGAGAACCAGGTCTACATTGTTATCGCTGTTTCCATTCACCGCGCCATCATCCATAATGGTCACCGTGTAACCATTACTTTGCAGCCTGTTGACAATGACATTTTCACCACTGCTCAGGTTATTGGCATTGCCCACCACAAAGAGAATTCTCTGCGGCCCAAGTGGTGTGGGCGTTGCGGTTGGGGTTGCCGTTGGCGTGGCCGTAGCTGTCGGTGTGGGTGTTGCGGTTGGGGTGTTGGTTGCAGTAGCCGTTGGCGTAGACGTTGGCGGAATAACGGCCGAACAACCGGCTGGTGCTGTACTTTCGGCGGGGCCAGCACTGGTGCTGCCGTCGCTGACTGCCCCCTGCGTCGTTGTTAGCCAAATTCTGTCAAACACCATGCCATCTTCGCGCATCCAGACGTTGATGGTGTATGTGCCTGCCGCAGCAAAGTTGATGACGGTATCGTTTCCGTTCCATTGGCGCCGCCAGTTGAAGGTGTTGGGCGAATTGGAATAGCCTGTTAATCCGAAACCGGCGCTGTTGGTAACGGCCGTGCCGTTTACCCCCACATGAAGCGAATCATTCGCGCCAGCACTACCCGGTGAAGAAGGCGCCAACCCACGCACATACACATAATATGTTCCGGGATTGGTAATACGCACCAGGTAATTTAGCTGCGGCCCATTGGTGCTGGAACCCTCGTTTGTGCCATTATTCGGCATAGCTTGCAAGGCACTCGTTCCTACAAAGCCACCATAGCCCGTTGTTTCTTGCCAAATGTGCGAAGAAACCTGCGTTTGCTGCACATAATGCTCTGCCTCAATCACCACTGTCCCGCCCACTTCCTCGTATTCACAAGCCGCAAAAGGCGGCGGGCTGGTCGCTGTAGGCGTGTGTGTATTCGTGGCAGTGGCACTGGCCGCAGGCGTATTGGTAATAGTCGGCGCTGTTGTGTTCGTCGCTGTTGGGGCAGTCGTACTCGTCGCTGTGGGCGTTGCATTTGGATCGGGTGTATTTGTTGGCGTATAGGTGGCCGGCGGTGTATACCCTGCCAATGCTGGCGGCGCAACCGGCGCCTGCCGTACCAACCGGGAAAACACATCCTGAATTTGCGGTTCAAGCACATTGACAATCAAAATCACCACAATACTTGCCAATGCCAGAATCAGCATATATTCAATAATGCTCTGCCCAGCCTGTTTCCCGTTACCCATATTTTTTCTGTAAGAACTGTTGAACCGCTTCATAAGATTGCTTCCTGATAAATACCTTTCTAATAAATACCACCGCCTGGTCTTACCACTAGTACACGTAACCCGAAGTCCGTATACCGTTTTCCGACAGAGTTACCAGAGGTGGCACACACGGA
>CAZRIB010000656.1:0-1943 GCA_964600035.1 uncultured Ardenticatenaceae bacterium
ATACCATGTGCGACTTTGTTGCAGATTTACATAACCATACCATCGCGTCTGATGGTGAATACACCCCAACTGAGCTGGTGCAGGCGGGCGCAGAATTAGGGCTAAAAGCCATTGGTGTGACAGACCACGACACCTTGAACGGCCTGGATGAGGCACTGGCTGCGGGTAAAGCGGCCGGCATACAGGTTGTGCCCGGTGTGGAAGTGTCTTTACGTTTTCGCCGCTCTTATTTTGTGGGAACACTCCACTATCTGCTTTACATTCCCTACACACTGCTGGAAGATGAAGATTTCCGGCAGATGGCGAGTGAAATTTTTGCGCAGGGGCGTGGTCGGGGGCTGGTTCGGGCGCGTGTGGATGCTATTAATGAAATTTTTGGACCTTACGGCCGTCAACCGTTGTTAAGCCGCGAACTGACAATTCGTGAAATTGAAGCACTGGCTGACAACGTGACCCGGCGTCATTTTGCCATGGCACTTTCACAAAATCACGGACTGGATCGAGGGCAAATCAATATGCTCATTGGCAATGACAGCATGTCCTATGTGCCATCCGGCATTGATCCGCACCAGTTAACGCCATTGCTAAAAGCTTACCCCCAATTGGTGCGGGTATTTGCGCATCCGGCGGCCGGGTCTTACCCTGGCGAAAGTTTGTACAACGAGGTTTTGCCGCCAATCAAGGTGGTGGAAATGTTGATGCCGGAATTTTTGGATGAGGATTTGCTGGGGTTGGATGGTTTGGAAGTGCATTACCCAGGCCATACAGCGGAGCATGAGCAGTTGATGGCAGATTGGGCTACCCGTAATGGTTTGCTGCTGACGGGTGGATCTGACTGTCATGACCGGGTGCAACGGCCGTTAGGTGTGGCTGGGGTTAATCAAGCAGAATTGGATGCCCTGATGGCACGTTTGCTGGTCGGTGCACCTGCGTAAAGTGACAAATTAATTCTGTTGCGATGAAAATGAGGCTTTGCTGTGATTAGCGCAGCCTTTTTTTGTTTTGGGTACGAGAATCAGCCTGGCGTGCTATGATTATGGGGCAAAGGGGAATATTTTGGCATGATTGTGTGGACTGGTTTGCTTATCATCTTGGCGGGAACGGCCGTAATATTTGCAAAAGGTTGGCAGCGCCTTCGCCAACTCAATGATCATGCCGATGCCGATATACTCATCCCCACATCACGCCACGCACTCATCACGTTTCATGCCAGCTTGATATTGTTATTAGCGGCATTGGGGCCGCTAAATTTTTGGGCGCGGAATTATTTTAGTGCCCATGTGGTGCAGCACCTTTTGTTAACAGCCTGGGTTCCCAGCCTTTTTTGGATAGCCGGGCCTGTTCCTGTTTTATACATGGGTTTGTCTGTGTCCTGGCGGCAGCGGCTGTACCATTGGGGGCAGCGTATGCGGCCTCATCTGGGTACGATTCGTGCATTGACAGCGCCTGGGCTGGCATGGCTGCTTTTTGCGGCTACCTTTTGGCTGTGGTATGACCCGGGTGTGCGGGAAGCAGCCGGACGTTGGGCATGGATACGGCCGTTAGAACCACTCACCTTACTGGCAGCCTCCCTCCTTTATTGGTGGCACATTACAGCCGCCGATCCAGCGCTCCACAAACCCATGCCGCCCATTTTGCGTATGCTTTACGTGCTCATTGGTGCCTGGCCTGTCAAAATCGTCGGGTTCATTATTCTCCTTTCACCAAAACCGATCTATACTTACCCTAAAAGTTTTGCATTTTCCGGGCTAAATATTGATGATTTCAAACTGGGCGGCATTTTAATTTGGGTATTGGGCGGCATTGTTTTTACATTTACAGCCACCATGCTGATGCGCCGCTGGCTTGATAAAGAAAATTTGAAACCATCTCTGCCGCTGTCACTTTGGGCAACAGAAGAAGCCCTAAAAGCACCACATTTATAAAAATAACTGTTTTTGAAT
>CAZRIB010000657.1:0-1934 GCA_964600035.1 uncultured Ardenticatenaceae bacterium
CTGTTGGTGACCGTGTTCTGTATGCCAAATATGGCGGCACAGAAGTCAAAATTGAAGGCGAAAAACTGTTAATCCTCAAAGAAGCTGACGTTCTCGCAATTATTGAGAACTAATAGAAGGAGAATATAAAAATGGCTAAGCAACTAACATTTTCCGAAGATGCCCGCCGTAAACTGAAGACAGGTATCGACACGCTGGCAAATGCTGTTTCCACAACTTTAGGGC
Source organism: uncultured Ardenticatenaceae bacterium (assembly GCA_964600035.1). Taxonomy (GTDB): domain Bacteria; phylum Chloroflexota; class Anaerolineae; order Promineifilales; family Promineifilaceae; genus CAZRIB01. Next base: position 226 of record CAZRIB010000657.1, read on the forward strand.
CAAAAGGCCGCAACGTTGCCCTGGACAAGAAATTCGGTGCACCCACCATTACCCATGATGGCGTGACCGTTGCCAAAGAAATTGAACTGGAAGACCCGTTTGAAAATATGGGCGCCCAGCTTTTGAAAGAAGCTGCCACCAAAACCAATGACATTGCTGGTGATGGTACAACAACCGCAACTGTTTTGGCCCAAAACATTGTCAATGAAGGGTTGAAGAACATTGCTGCTGGTGCCAACCCCATGCTCCTGAAGCGTGGTATTGAAGCCGGCACGGCCGCTTTGGCTGAAAAAATCCGTTCAATGGCTATTTCCATTGACAGCAAAGAAGAAATTGCTTCCGTGGCTTCTATCTCTGCTCAAGACCCGGAAATCGGCGCCCTGATTGCCGACGTGATGGACAAAGTGGGCAAAGATGGCGTTATCACCGTAGAAGAATCCCGTGGTTTGGAATTTGAAACCGAATACGTTGAAGGTATGCAGTTCGACCGCGGCTACATCAGCCCCTACTTTGTTACCGATTCTGACACCATGGAAGCGGTCGTGGAAGATGCCTACATCCTGATTCACGACAAAAAGATCAGCTCTGCCCAGGACATCGTGCCGATTTTGGAAAAACTGGTCCAGATTGGTAAGAAAAACCTGGTTGTGATTGCGGAAGATGTAGACGGTGAAGCGCTGGCTACACTGGTTCTGAACAAACTGCGCGGCATGATCAATGCCCTGGCTGTGAAAGCCCCTGGTTTTGGCGACCGGCGTAAGGCCATGCTGCAAGACATCGCCATTCTCACCGGCGGTCAGGTTATCACGGAAGAAATGGGCCGTAAATTGGACAGCGTTCAGCTTAGCGACCTGGGCCGTGCTGCCAAAGTGATTTCCTCCAAAGATGAGACCACAATTGTGGACGGCGAAGGCGACGAAGCACAAATCAAAGCTCGCGTTGAACAGATTAAAGTGGAAATCGAACGCAGCACTTCCGACTACGATCGTGAGAAACTGCAAGAACGTTTGGCCAAATTGGCTGGTGGCGTTGCCATTATCCGCGTGGGTGCAGCCACTGAGGTTGAGTTGAAAGAAAAGAAACACCGCGTGGAAGATGCCTTGAGCGCAACCCGCGCCGCTGTGGAAGAAGGCATTGTGCCCGGTGGTGGTGTGGCTTTGTTGAATGCCCTGCCTGCTTTGGACAGTGTGGAACTGCCCGAAGGCGACCAGATGACTGGTTTGAACATTTTGCGTCAGGCATTGGAAGCCCCGATGCGTAAAATTGCTCAAAATGCCGGCCAAAATGGTGATGTGATTATTCAAAATGTCCGTCGTGCCCAAGAAGAACAGGGCAGCGAACGCATTGGTTACAATGTCATGACTGGTGAGTATGTGGACATGGTGAAAGCCGGTATTATTGACCCGGCGAAGGTGACCCGTGGCGCACTGGAAAATGCAGCCAGCATTGCGGCAATGGTGTTGACAACCGAGGCGTTGATTACCGATTTGCCGGAGAAAGAACAACCAATGCCCGGTGCACCTGGTGGCATGGGTGGCATGGATTTCTAATCTCTGTAAGTTGTTGCTTAAATTTGTTGAAGCCCCTCGTGAGAGGGGCTTTTTTTATCGGTTATAATAAGGCGGAATGGTTATTGTTTAATTATTTTTGTGACTATACTGCTCGGGCCGCATCTCAGTCCTGAAGGGCTGCTCTCCAGACCGTGCCCG
>CAZRIB010000658.1:0-1928 GCA_964600035.1 uncultured Ardenticatenaceae bacterium
CCGCAGTAACGCCCCATCACCTCTACCACAAAGGCGCGCCGGGAAGCAACGGCCGATTGCTTGATTTTGTCTACCGCTTCCACAATGTTGTTCAGGGCTGTGTCTGCCCCAATGCTGAGTTCTGCGCCGGGCAAGTTGTTGTTGATAGAAGCTGGTACACAGATGATGGGTATATTGAAGGCCGGGAATGTGTCCCGTTTTTCATGAATAGCCAGCGCGTTTTCATAACCGGAAAGCCCGCCGATGACCAGCAGCCCCTCAATTTGATGTTCTTCGATGTGGCGTGCCAGCGCATAAAAGTCGCTGCCGGTTAGCAGTTTGCGGTTGGTTCCCAGCTCTGACCCGCCTCTGGTAGCCCAGCCGCCCACGCTCATCCAGTCCAGTTCTTTGATGTCGCCTTTGGCTAAACCGGTAAAGCTGTTGTAAACCCCCAGCATCACGTGGCCTTTGTCTACGCCCAGACGGACGGCTGTACGAACGGCCGTATTCATGCCTGGGGCTGGTCCACCAGCATTTAGCACCGCAATGCGCAAACGACGCTGTCCGGGTGTAATATCATGGGGCATGGCGCGCACCAACGTGCGCACAGTGCGGAAAGATTCGGCAAAGCCAGACCCACGAATAGCCATTGCGCGTTCATAATCGTTGGCGGCAATTGCTTCGCCCACCTCATGCGTTTTTTGCAGGCACTCTACCAACGGCGTTTCTGTAATTTTGTTACCCCGAATGCCAATGACCAGTGGTTGGGTAACAGGTTCTTCAGCCAGCAGGACATCTACAGCCCTTGCGCCGCAAAGGGTGCTGAGATTTCGGTCAAAGGCACTGGGAGAGCCGCCGCGCTGGACATGCCCCAGAACGGTTACGCGCACGTCTTCACCCAGACGATCTTCCAGTACCTGTTTAAGGTAGGAACTGCCAATGGGGCTGCCGTGGCGGTCGCGTGCCCCTTCGGCAACGATGATGATGCTGTCTCGCCGGCCCATTTTTCGGCCTTTTTGCAGCACTTCGCACATTTTGTCTTCCCAATTGTCCAGGTTTGGGGGAGATTCAGGGATGAGTACCCAGTCTGCGCCGGAAGCGAGTGCGCCCATCAGGGCAAGATAGCCGCAGTTGCGCCCCATGACTTTGACGATGAAGGTGCGCTGGTGGCTGGCGGCTGTGCTGCTGATGGCGTCTACGGCCTGGACAATGCGATGAAGGGCTGTGTCTGCGCCAATGGTCATGTCTGTACCAAACATGTCGTTGTCGATGGAGCCAACCAGTCCGACGATTTGCAGCAGTTTGTGGGCTTCGGCTTGCTCTGGTGAGATTTTTTGGGTGTCTACCAGTTCTTGCAGCAGGCTTTCCCATTCTTGATGAAGGACGTTTGCGCCTGTCAGGCTGCCGTCGCCGCCGATGACGACCAGGCCTTCTATGCCGTGTTGGATGAGGTTATAGGCGGCTTGTAAACGGCCGTTTCGTTCTCGAAACTCCAGGCAGCGGGCAGAGCCGATGATGGTGCCGCCTTGTTGTAAAATGCCGCCGACATCGTGCCAGCCAATGGATTTTATTTTGTCGCCACCTTCCAGCATACCCTGGTAGCCTTCGTAGATGGCAAAAACTTCTACACTTTGATTGAGGGCAGTGCGCACCACTGCACGAACAGCCGCGTTCATGCCCTGGGCATCCCCGCCACTGGTAAATACGGCAATTCTTTTCATGATTCTCCTGTTCGCTTCTATGATGTAATTGTGTACTTGTGCTGGTAAATGGGTTGGCGTGGGCTGTCTATGGTTAATAACCCGGAAACGGCCGTGACGAAACGCGGCAGCTAAAACAGATTTAGTAGATCCAAAATCCAATGATCTAAGCGTAAGCGTTCAGTTGGTCAGCTAGTCAGCCAGTCAGCTTCATGGTGTTTAGCTAAAAAGTTGTTAATCAGGGCGAGA
>CAZRIB010000659.1:0-1924 GCA_964600035.1 uncultured Ardenticatenaceae bacterium
TGGTGGCCGGTGCGCCAACGGCCGTTATGGCGGCAGGAATCCCGTTGGCAAAGGCAATCTGCCAGGCAAAGGTCTCCGGGCTGTTTGATGTGGTCATTGCCTCGCCGGGCGGCCATCCCAAAGACATCAATGTGTACCAGGCGCAAAAAGGGCTGGCACACGCCTCACTCATCACCAAAAACGGCGGCACCATTGTGCTGGCAGCAGCATGCCCGGAAGGAACAGGCAGCCGCGGTTACGAACGTTGGGTCACGGAGCGGCGGTCACAGGAAGAGGTGCTGTCTCGCTTTGCCGCCGAGGGGTTCCGGGTGGGACCGCACAAGGCGTTTCAGATTGCCCGCGATGCCACACGGGTGCGGGTGCTGCTGGTGTCGGAGATGTCGCCAGATTTTGTGCGCCGTTTGCTGCTGACGCCGGTGGACAGTTTGCAGGCGGCGGTGGATACGGCCGTTGCTCCCCTGCCCCGCTCGGCACGCATTGGCGTGATGCCCAAGGCCAACGCCACCATTCCCTTGCTTTGACGCTTTTACGGAGAGTGGTTCATGAAACATTCCCTGTTCCCTACGGCTGAGGCCATGCTGCTGCCTGATACATTGAGCAAATTGGTTGGTCGAGAAATCACGGCCGTTTCTTTACAGCCACTTACGACTGAATACGGCCGTTCCGGCAGCCGCATCCTCATTGTTAACACAAACCAGAACACAGGCCCCCGATTCATTCTAAAACGTGTTTCCCTGGCGTGGGATTGGCTCATGCGGCACACAGAAGATACGCTGTGCCGCTCCGTCACCTTGTGGCAGTATGGTCTTTTCGACCAAATGCCAGCCCCCATCTATCCCGGTGTCATTGCCTGTGCCCATGATGACGAGGGTTGGGCGATATTGATGGACGACTTCAGCAGCATCATCTTGCCATTCACCCCCTTCACTCAGGCACAAAGTCACTTTTTTTTAGAAGCAATGGCCGCTATGCACACCCAATTTTGGCAAAACCCCGCGCTCAAAGCACCAACTCTAGGCCTGTGCAAACTTCACCATCTTTATGCCATGTTCGCCCCCCGTACAGCCCGCACCGAAATGGCTGGAGAGAATAACATTCCACGGCGTGTCATTGAAGGATGGACATTGGCGGAAACACAACTCCCGCGCGATGTCTGGCGGATTTTGGCTGATTTACTGAATGACTCCCGGCCGCTTTGTGAGGCACTAAGGCAATTCCCCTTTACGCTGGTACATGCCGATTGGCGACATGCCAACCAAGGTCATGATGCTGCCTTGACCATGCTGGCGCTGCTTGATTGGCAGTTGGCCGCCGCCGCACCACCCGCAGTAGAAATCGGCCGTTATCTCATCACCAATTCACCACTGCTGCCAACAAGCAAGGAGGCTGTAATAGAACAGTACCGGCAAATTCTGGCAGCGAATTTAGGTGATGAATTTACAGAAACCTGGTGGAAACCCCAATTGGCGTTGGGATTGTTGGGGGCCTTTTTGCAAGATGGCTGGGCTGTAATGCTCAAGGCATCCCATTGGCGGGTAGGAGAGGCGCACCGGGCACACTGGCAGGCAGATGTTGCCTGGTGGGCAGCCCGGGTGCGGGAAGGAGTCTTGTGGTTGTAAGCCTTTTTTAATTCCCGGCCTTGTTTTCCTGAAACAAAGCAGGGACGAGCCGTCGGTTCGTCCCTGCCATTTCAATCCCGCTTGCCGGGATTTTTGTTTTTCTACCACTATCCGTATTCAGTAATCCGTTATCCGTTTTCCGTGTATGCCGCCTCTGATAATTTCGTCGGAATACGGTATACGGACTTCGGGTTACGTGTTCCCGCTTGCCGGGATTTTTGTTTTTCTACGTTCCTCTAATAGAGAGACAACTTAGTCTAAAGCGAGAGTTTCAATCCCGCTTGCCGGGATTTTTGTTTTTCTAC
>CAZRIB010000660.1:0-1923 GCA_964600035.1 uncultured Ardenticatenaceae bacterium
GGACACAGATTAACGCGGATGACACGGATTTTTAGCTAACTTATCCGTGTTTATCTGTGTAAATCCGTGTCCTTAAAAAAATAACAAATTTAGTTAACGGTACACTATTTTGACTTTCAGGGTACTCATTTGAACGTTTTGCCACCTGCACGGCCGTTTTTGGGGCTGCTGCGTTCGCTGCTCATTTATTATGCCGTGCCGGGGCGGGCGCGGGCCATGCGGCACTTGTTTGCATCGTTTTTGGGGCCGGGGGATGTGGTGTTTGATGTGGGGGCGCATGTGGGCAGTCGTGTGCGGGTGATGCGGGCATTGGGGGCACGGGTCGTCGCCATTGAGCCGCAGCCGCTTTTGGCGCGATGGCTGCATTGGGTTTACGGCCGTGACCCGTTAGTCACCATTTTACCGGCTGCGGTTGGGCAGGCAGAAGCCGATGCCCGTTTGTTCGTCAGCAGCCGCACGCCTACCGTGTCTACGCTGTCGCAGTCGTGGATGGCGGCGGTGGCGCGTGTGCCGTCGTTTGCCGGGGTGCAGTGGGATACGGCCGTTCCCATCAAAGTAACCACGCTCGATGCGCTTGTGGCTGCGTACGGCCGTCCCGCATTTTGCAAGATTGACGTGGAAGGGTATGAAACGGCCGTGCTGCAAGGACTTTCCCAGCCGCTGCCCGCCTTGTCCTTTGAATATATTCCTGCCGTGAAGGAACGCGCTGTGGCTTGTGTGCTTCGCTTGAGCGAATTGGGGACATACCGGTTTAACTGGTCGCCCGGAGAAGCGCACAAACTGCAATCATCCCATTGGCTGACGGCGGCTGAAATTACGGCCGTTTTGCGGCAGATGGCGCAAATGGATAAGAGTGGGGATGTGTATGCAAGGCTTGAGGGGGGGTAGAGAATTGAGAATGGAAAATGGAAAATGGAAAATGGAGAATTGAGAATGGAGATTGGTGATTGGGAATGAGTGGACAGCGAGAAGAGGCAGGTAATTGGGGGATGGTGGCGGTGCTGCTGGTGGTGGACAGTATGCATTTTGTGTTTGCGCGAATGTTACGGCCGTATTTACCGCCTCAAACCAGTGCCATGTTGGTGTTGACCGTGGCGGCGCTGGAGGTTGGGCTTTTTTTGATTGTGCGTCGTCAAATCCAGTGGGCTGTGTTTCGGCAGCATGCCCGCTTTTTCCTGACAATTGGCTTTTTGGTGGCGCTGGCTACAACGTTGAGCTATACGGCCGTTTCTTTTGTAGATGCCGGTACAGCTTCTTTGTTGGCGCAAATGTCAACCGTCTTTGCCTTGGGCTTTAGCTTTTTCTGGCTCAAGGAACGGCTAAACAGGCAAGAAGGAACTGGTGCATTTCTGGCGTTGGCGGGCGTATTTACCATTAGCTTTCAGCCAGGGGCGGGTGCTTTTTTGCGCATCGGTTCTTTGCTGGTGTTGGGCAGTGCCTTTGCCTATGCTCTGCATACGGCCGTTGTCAAGCGGCACGGCGGCCAGATGGATTTTGCCAACTTCTTCCTCTTTCGCGTAGCGGCAACATCCGGTTTCTTAATCATCTTTACCCTGGGGCGCGGCCAATTGGTGATGCCTGCCGACTGGTGGGTGTGGCTGCTGGTGGCGTTGGTGGCAACGGTGGATGTGGTGGTCAGTCGTGTGTTGTATTACCTGGCTTTACGCCGTTTGCGCCTTAATTTTCATGCCATTTTGCTGACGCTTAGTCCTGTTTTGGCAACACTTTGGTCGCTGCTGCTGTTTGCGGAACGGCCGTCTCTGCAAGGGCTGGTAGGCGGTGCAGTGGTGATTGCCGGTGTGCTGGTTGTTACCCAAGCCCGGAGAAAGACGACGGCAGCAGCGTAACAGCCAACAATCCCCACTCCCCAATCTCTCAATCTCTCAATCTCTCAATCTCCAATCCCCAATCCCCAATCTCCAA
>CAZRIB010000661.1:0-1917 GCA_964600035.1 uncultured Ardenticatenaceae bacterium
TTACGCAGAGTTTCACAGAGTAAAGAAGAAAATCTCTTTATTCTCTGTGTAACTTGGTGGTTCTCCGTGCCACTCTGTGTTCCTGCTGTATGGCTACAAATGGCAAAAGAAATGAGGTGTGAGGATGCAGAACAAAACGACTGATGAGATTGCCCAGCATGTGAAGATTCTTGGTTGGTTGTATATTGCGCTTAGTGTGGCTACGTTTTTGTTAGGCGCGTTGGTTACGTTTATTGTGGCGGCAGCAACGGCCGTTGCCGATGATCCGGAAGCAAGCCTGGCTGTTGTGATAGTCGGGGCAATTATGGCGGTAATGGTTTTGATTTTTGCCTTGCCGGGGGTTGTGACTGGTGCAGGCTTGCTAAAGCGTAAGAGCTGGGGACGTATTTTGGCCATAATCATGAGCGTTATTAATTTGATGAACTTCCCTTTGGGAACGGCCGTAGGTGTTTACGCGCTTTGGGTGCTGCTGCCCCAGGAAACAGCCGCCTATTTTGCAGGTGAAAAAACAATTTAACTGGCTAAATAGGACTGATGGCTTAAAATGAAACGGCCGTTTTCACGCAAAACGGCCGTTTTTATTTGCCTGCGGTCAGTATAATGGAGCAGGCATCAACAGACACCGCATCATTAAGGGAAAAACATGGTCAACCGTCAACCCAACTCTGATTATTGCTTCGTGTGCGGCCGAAAAAATCCACACGGCCTGTACATGACTTTCTATGACAACGGCGAAAATGAAGTCGTGTCTACTTACACCGTCGCTGAAGCCTACCAGGGTTATCCCGGCGTTGTTCATGGCGGCATTGTAGCGGCCATGTTAGACGAAGTCGTGGCAAGGGTTTCTATGATTGGCGACCATCATCACTTCATGATGTCGGTCAAGCTGGAGGTGAAATACCGGCATCCAGTGCCGACCCAAACACCGCTGCGCATTGTTGGCCGCATTGTGCGCCTGCGTGGGCGGTTGGGGAAGGCGGTTGGTCAAGTTATCTTGCCAGATGGCACAGTTGCCGCCGAATCGGAGATGACACTGGCAGATGTGCCAAAGGAACTGTTAGCAGATGCCAATCTGGAGGCGTTGGGTTGGTATGTGGATTCCGAAAATTCTTGATTTCACTTTTTTTGCATGGTGCAAAAACGGCCGTTTTTTAGAATAGACACATGATGAAACAACAATTCGCAGACGACTTACGTGCAGATACCATTAACCTGATTGTACCGGTTGTAACCATTGCAGCCGTGTTGGTCAGTTTGCTTTCATTGCTGCGTGGCAACATATTGGGCGAACGCGGCCATTTTTTGGTTTTGTTTATTGGCAGCATATATGTTGGCACTCGTACAAGGGCTTTGGTGGCAAAAGGAAACGGCCGTCGCGCGGCCTGGCTCTTTCTGGGAGCCTACTTGCTCATGCTCTCCCTCATCATCAATCAGGAATGGCATCCCGGCAGCCCGTTACCCTATTTGTATGGCATCTTCATTGTCATCTCTGCCATGATTTTGGAGCCAATGGCCGGATTTGGCTTCTGGCTGCTTTCTACAGCTGCTTTATTTGCCTCTGTCTTGACAACCGCGGAGTTGTCTCTGCATGTTGTGGGGCTGCTTGTTCCCCCGGTTGTTGTCAACTTTTTGTTGGCAGCAGCGGCGTTCCTTTCGGCAACAGAATGGAATTTTGCAGTCAATTCGGTTAGTGAGCTGCACCGGAAGGTACAGCGCCGCCGGGATGAGCTGTTTGCCATTCAAGAAGAATTAAAGGCAGCAAATTTGCGATTACAGGCCGTGAATGAAGAGCTGGATAAAGCCCGGGAAACGGCCGTTGCCGAACGAGATATGCGCACCCGCTTTATGAACAACGTCAGCCACGAACTCCGCACCCCGCTCAACGCCATCGTCAACTTTGCCCACATCCTGGCACAC
>CAZRIB010000662.1:0-1914 GCA_964600035.1 uncultured Ardenticatenaceae bacterium
TCGGAAAACGGTATACGGAGTTCGGGTTAGGGGATGGGATCCCACCACACTTTTACGCGGGCGTTAACGGCCGCATCGTAAAAATGGACTTCAATGGTGTGGGTGCCGCTCAGGTTGAGTTCGGCCGTGTATGTTTCATTGCCATAGCTAAGCTGCCAGCGGTCTATGATGAGCTGGCCGTCCACATAAACCCGGACGCCGTCGTCGGCCTGGGCACTGAAACGGAAACGGCCGTTTGGAAAATCGACTGCCCGCCGCCAGCGAACCGAAAAATTATCGGCCGGAATGCCCGTGGCCGGTGCATCGCCGCCCCAATTAAAATCAATGTCGGTGTCATTGCGCGTCAGCACCGGCGTACCAGAAAGGTTGGGGTTGTCAAAATAAGCCCCTTCCCAGTGCGTGGTTGGCGCGGCTGAGGTCTGGTTGTTCCACCAAACCTGAATGGCGGCGTTGGCGGCGGCATCAAAATATTCCACCACGACCGTATGCGGCCCAGCCGTCAAATTGATGTCTCCAAAAACGGTGCGCAGCGAGCCATTACGCCATTCATCAACAACCAGCGTGCCATCGACATAAATGCGCACACCGTCATCGACCGTGGCTGAAAAGCGGTAAGTGCCATCTGAAAATTGCAAGGTGCGTGTCCAGCGCACGGAAAAACTGTCTGCTGGTACTTTGCTGTCTGGTGATTGTTCGCCCCAATCGAAGTTGATGCTGCTGTCGTTGCGGGTGAGGACTGGTGTGCCGGAAAGCAGCTGGTTGTCAAAATAGTCCGCTTTCCATTCCGGGTAAAGGGTTGGCTGTTCCCACCAGACACGAATTTTGGCCTCGCCTGCATTTTCATAAAAATCGACCTGGATGGTGTGGTTTCCGGCGGTGAGGGTGGTGTCTTTTTGGTAGGTTTGGCCGGTGGCTTCGTGCCATTCGTCGATGAGGAGTTGGCCGTCAATGTAAACGCGCACGCCGTCATCGGCGAAGGCAAAGAAGCGGTAGGTGCCTGCTTCAAAGCTTTGGGTGCGTACCCAGCGGCCTGAAAAGCGGTCGATGGGCAGGTTGTTGGGGGCGCTTGTACCCCAGTCCAGGTTCAGGTCGGTGGTGGCGGTTGTGGTGGTCACGGCCGTATCGCCGGACAAGGTGGTGTTTGCCCAGTATTGGGTTTGCCAGCCGGTGGTTGTGGTGGGAACGGCCGTTGCCGTTGGCGAAGTGCTGCCGCCAGACCCACCTGATCCGCCGGAGCCGCCAGAGCCGCCGCTGGATGGCTTGGGTGTGTTTGTGGGAGGGATGGTGGGCGCAGGGACAACCACGCGCACGTAAAATGTTTCTGGCAGAATCGTGCCATCTGGCAAACGCAGCCCCCAATAGCTGGTAAATGTGCCGCCGGATAAGGGGGCACGCATACTGACAGATATGTCGGCGGTGTTTCCCGGTTCTACGGGAGGCACGGGGACGCTGTTTGTGGTGCTGAGGTTTAGGCCATCGGTGAAAACCCAGGTTGTACCAGACGGCCAGGCGCATGTGCCGTTGTTGCGAACACGCCATGATTTGACGAATGAGGTTTGGGGTGAGATGACGGAGTTGTCGGGTATGGTCAGGTCGGCGACGAAGGCGATGTTGTAGACGCAGGCTGGTGTGTTGGTGATGGTGGGTGTGGCGGTGCTGCGCGGGGTGGCTGTGACGAGTGACAGGCCTTCTGTTGGCCGCAGTGTGGGCAGGGGGGTGTTGGTGGGGATGGGTGTGGCCGTGGCTGTGGGTGCGTTGGCAATGGGGACGCGCGTGGGTAGGGGTGTTTGGCTGCTTTGGCAGGCAAAAAGGGTGATGAGCAGGATGATGAGGGGATACGGCCGTAAGCGTTTGTTTGTCAGGTACACAGTTAATTTCTCCCGCCAGAGTGTTGGTTCAAGCTGGAAAGTAAAA
>CAZRIB010000663.1:0-1907 GCA_964600035.1 uncultured Ardenticatenaceae bacterium
CCAACGGCCGTTTCCCTGCAAAACAGCACCGCCAGCAGCGCCACCCCCTTCATGCCCGTCATGGTAGCCATTGTTGTTGCTTTGGTAGGCACAGGCGTGGTTTTGGTACGCCGCCAGCGTGCATAAAAGCACTCCTTCCTTTACACACAAAGATACAAAAGGGACATCCAGCCGGGTGTCCCTTTTTATTTCCAATCCCCCAATCTCCAATCCCCCAATCTCCAATCCCCCAATCTCCAATCTCTCAATCTCCCAATCTCCAATCTCCCAATCTCTAATCTCTAATCTCCAATCCCCTTAATCCCCAATCCCCAATCCCCCAATCAATCATCACACCATTTCATTTTGTGCTACCATGTTACGCATGAAACCAATCTCCAATCTCCAATCTCTACTTCCCAAACTCATCCCCGTTCTATTGCTGGTGCTGGTTTTACCGGTGGCCGCCCAAACCGGCATCCAGACCACAGCCACGGTTAACTTTCCGCAGGAAGTCACCTTTACCTTGCAGCTTCCGCCCGACCATGATGTGGTGGCGGCAGAGCTGACCTATGACGTAGAGCGGCTAAGCTGCATCGATGCCGCCGCCCATGTGCCGGTAGAACTGTCTGGCAGCGGCGCCGAGTGGACATGGGTGATGACCCGCTCCGGCAATCCGCCGCCGGGCACAACGTTGTGGTGGCAGTGGCAGCTTACCCATGCCGACGGCACAATGACCACAACGGAGAGGCAAACGGTTGTGCTGGAAGACGGCCGTTTTCCCTGGCAAACCCTCACCGACGGCAACATCACCCTGCACTGGTACAAAGGGGACGAAGTGGGGCCAATGCTGCTGGATGCGGCCACAGCCGGACTCAACCAGTTGGAAGGCGAAATGGGCATCGACATCCAGACCCCAGTCACCTTTTACATTTACGGCAGCTCCGCTGACATGCGCGAAGCCGTCCTGTACATTCAAAATTGGGCAGGCGGGGTGGCCTTTTCCGACTATGGCACCATCCTCATTGGCGTGCCGCCAGAAATTGCCGCCGATTGGGGCGTGACAACCGTGCGCCATGAATTAGCCCATCTGGTACTGGGGCAGTACGGGCTGAGCTGTGTTGGCGGCCATCGCCCCACCTGGCTGGAAGAAGGGCTGGCGACCTATGCCGAAGGCAAACCCTCCCAGCGTGTACGCAGTGACATCGCCAACGCCATCGCCAACGACAGCTTTGAGCCACTGCGCAGCCTGAATGGCGCGTTTCCGGCCGATGACAACCGGGCATCTGTGGCATACAGCCAAAGCTACAGTGTGGTCGATTTTATGTACCGCACGTATGGGGCAGAGGCGATGCAGCGTTTTATTCAGGAATTGGCGGCTGGGGCAGATTATGACAGCGCCCTGATGACGGTGTACGGCGTGAACATGGATGGCCTGGAACAGGCATGGCGGGCTGAGTTAGGCCTGCCTCCGCGTGAGATTCCACCCACGCCGACGCCATTAACGGCCGCAGCCGTGCCGACAATCGCTTTGCAGGGTGTGCCGCGCACCGTGCCTACGCCGCCATCGGCCAATGAGCCGCCGCCAGCCCAACCTGTGCGCCCCGGTGTTTGCGGGCTGGGGCTGCTGCCGCTGTTTTTGCTTGCCGCCGTCGCCCTTCCGCGCAGCAAGGCAAGGGGGACAGGGTGACTGGGTGACAGGGTGACAAGGTGATGGGGTGACAATCTCCAATCTCCAATCTCCAATCTTTAATCTTTAATCTTGAATCTCTAATCTCCAACCATTATGACAAAACAACGTTTAATTCTCTTTCTCCCCGCTGTGTTTCTGCTTTTGCTGGCCTGCCAGTTGTCGTCTGTGCGGCTGCCGGGTGACACGGCCGTTACCAACCGCAGCAATACCCTGGTGCTGTTGGGCAGCCAGCCGC
>CAZRIB010000664.1:0-1894 GCA_964600035.1 uncultured Ardenticatenaceae bacterium
GATGACACAGATGGTGATGCCTGTCTGTAGGGCGTTTTCCACATTTTAGACGTGGCGGGTATAGGGAGGTTACGGCCGTGTCTTCAACTTCTCACAAGCCATTCAGAAAAGCCCCTGTTTTTTAGGCAGGGGCTTCTGTTTATTTAAGGGGCATCAGGGGCAAACATTGGCTGTGTTGTTGTAAAACCAGTTATACGCAAAAAACGGATTCGCGTGGCTGGTTTGTGCCCGAATGGCAATTTGGGCACGCCCTTGCAGGCCAGCAGGAATGGTGTAGCTGTAATCCTTGCTTGTGCCATCCCCGGAGTCCAACGTGCCGACCACGACCCCGTTAACACCTTGGCTGTACATTTGCCCCATGGTGACGGTGAAGGTTTGGTTGGCGGGGAAGTTGTGGGTGCGAATGGTGACGTTGGCGTTCTTTTCCACAGCGCAAACCATAAAGCTGGGTGTGCCAACGTAGGGTTCGCCGCCCTGCCCGGATACAACCCGGCTGCCCGCATTGTCGTTATTATTGGCTGCGTCTGCGGTATTCCAGAACCAGTTGAAGGCGTAGTAAGGGTCAGCGTGGGCGGTTTGGGCGCGGATGGAGACGCGGTCGTCGCCGGTCAGTTCTGCCGGAATGTTGAAGGAGTAGTCGGCTGTGCCGCCTGCACCGGAGTTGATTGTGCCCACGACGATGCCATCGACGCCGCGTGTCCACATTTTGCCCATGGTGACGGTGAAGGTTTGGTTGGCGGGGAAGTTGTTGGTGCGGATGGTGACGGTTTTGCCTGGGTCAACGGCCGTTACCGTAAACGTCGGAATGCCTACATACACATCCGCTGCACTGCCATTTTCAGGCTCACGAGCGCCGGGGCCAGAAGCATTATTGGTGAAGAAATTATAGGCATAATACGGGTTGGCATGAGCCGTTTGTGCCCGAATAGACACCTGGAAATCATCCTTTAACTCCGCCGGGATGGTAAATGTGTATTCCTGTCCTGGCTTCCAATCTGTTGAGTCAATTTTGCCAACCACAATGCCGTTAACGCCTGCTGTGCCCATTTTGCCCATGGTGACTGTAAATGTCTGGTTAAGCGGGAAGTTGTTGGTGCGGATGGTAACTGATTCGCGGGGTTTGACTGCGGCAATGGAAAAAGTGGGATAGCCCGTGTAACCAGAAGTTGGGGCGCTGATTTCCCGGTTGTTGGCACTGCCGCTGCTGTCCCCGTTGTTAAAGAAGTTGTAGGCAAACCAGGGACTGGCGTGGCTGGTTTGGGCACGGATGGAGATTTGGGCATCTCCTTTCAATTCGGCGGGAATGTTGAACGAAAAGCTTTGGCTGGCCCCGGAACCGGAATTGATGGTGCCGACCACTATGCCGTTAATGCCCGCTGTCCACATTTTGCCCATGGTGACGGTGAAGGTTTGGTTGGCGGGGAAGTTGTGAGTGCGGATGGTGACGCTGCTGCCTGGAGCGACGCTTTCTACTGAAATGGTAGGGATGGTCTGGGTGCTGGCTGTGAGGGGGATGAGCAGCATGCCAAGAAGCAGTAACCCAATAAACATTGGCCATTTGTATGGCCTGCTGGCAGGCGAAAACGGCCGTGCCTCATCTGAACGCGCGGATACAAAAAAGCGGAACATATAGTACCTCCTAGTAAGACGACACAGAGGGAACTGGGTGTTTGCCTAAATGGACACACACTTCATTGCAGGTACGCGTTGGATAAAAAACCGGCAATGCCCTCTACTACTGACACCCAGTAAAGAGCATTATAAACAAAAACGGCCGTTCATTTCTATAGAACGGCCGTTCCTGATTAATCTAAGTAAGCGTTCGTAAATAAGGTTTTTAGATTGGTTCAATCTGTCAGATTGAACCAATCTTGCCAAGTTAAAAACGAATGGT
>CAZRIB010000665.1:0-1891 GCA_964600035.1 uncultured Ardenticatenaceae bacterium
TTTGCGGTTTTCAGAAAAGCGCAAAAAGGGGCGCAGATTGACGCTGATTCTCAGGATTGTGTTGACATAATTCTGAAACAATCTGCATCCAAAATAAAAAAGTGCAAACATAGTGAACATATTTATTTCATGGAGATTGGTTCAATCTGCAAGATTGAACCAATCTGTCTGGATGTTAAATTAAAAACGAATAATGGAGAATATTTCAATGCTGCAATCTTTATTTGGAAAAGCACGTCGTGCAAGTAATGTTAAAACAATTGATGCCAAGACTTTATATAACCGGCTGCAAGCTGGTGAGGATATTGTTTTGGTTGATGTGCGGACGCCGGGTGAATATGAATATAACGGCCGTATCGCTGAGTCCCGTTTGCTGCCCTTGTCTGTACTGGGGCAGCGTGCCAGTGAGCTGCCAAAAGACAAAACCGTGGTGATGGTGTGCCGTTCCGGCGCACGCAGTCATACAGCTTGTGAGCATTTGCTTTCGTTGGGTTATGAAAATGTCCTCAACTTAAAAGGGGGCATGATTGCCTGGAAAATGAACCGGCTGCCTGTCAAATAGCTGGTTATAGGGCGTCTGATTTGGGAGGCGTGATGACAATGTTTATGCAACGGCCGTGTACAAAATTACAAGAGCACGTCGCCGCCGCCAATTTGTCCAATGACATGATGACCTATGTCGTGACAGAAGATGTGGTGCTGGCCGGACAACCGCAGCCCACGGATTGGGCAAAACTGGCAGGACTGGGATTTGGCCTGGTCATTAACATTCGCAGCAGTGCTGAACGTGCCCGGCAGCAGGCAGAAAGTGCCCGGGCCGCAGGGTTGCAATACATTCATTTGTCTATTCCCGCCTATGAACTGGAACGGCCGCACATTGAACAATTTGTGCAGGCATTGGCGCAGCAGCCGCCAGGGAAAAAGGTGCTTTTTCACTGCCGCACTGCCTCGCGGACAGGTTTGGTTTGGTTATTGAAGCGAGTTTTGGCGGATGGCTGGCCACAGGCGCAGGCTGAAGCCGAATTGCAGGCCGCCGGGTATGATGCGGACAGCATGGACGTGTTTGCTTTTTGTGCAGAAGATTATTTTGAACGGGCAGGAGAAACGGCCGTAACAGATTAATTTTTGCAGCAGGACATTGCCCAATGGGGCGTGGATGTGGTAAGTTGATTGGCAAAGTCAAAGAAAAAAGGAGAAAGACATGCCTGAATTTGCCACAGCCATTACCTGTATAGACGGCCGTGTTCAACACCCCGTTGCCGAATGGCTGAGACAAAAAGCAAATGTTAAATACGTTGATATGGTCACCATTCCCGGACCAGATAAAGCAATGACTTCCGGCCGGATGCTGACAATTGAGGATTTAAAGCAGCAAGTGCGCATTTCTGTCAACGCACATGGCTCACGGGTTGTTGTGGCAGCCGGTCATTACGATTGCGCCGCCAATCCTGGCAGCCGCGATTATCATGTGAATCAGATTAGACAGTCTGTGGATGTGGTTGCTTTGTGGGGGTTTCCAGTAGATATTTACGGACTGTGGGTTAATGAGCATTGGCAGGTTGAGGTTGTGGCACATAGTGTGGCACATATTCCTCGCCCAAAACCTGTTTCTATAGAATCAGACATGCCAACATCGCTCATTACCGATTAAGCCAATTATCGTTACGGCCGAATCCCGAGCGCGCCGTACGTTTTGGGCGAAAGGCACAACAGTCTGCCCTCCTTCTGTTGTGTCTTTTGTGTTAAATACCGGTACACGTAACCCGAAGTCCATATACCATTTTCCGACGAAATGACCAGAGGCAGTGGACACGGCGGACAACGGATTACTGAATGCGGATACCGGTTTCACCCATCTTTCCGGTCTGCCCACCAATCCGTTAAATCCTGA
>CAZRIB010000666.1:0-1891 GCA_964600035.1 uncultured Ardenticatenaceae bacterium
CGATGTTACTGGCGCTCACGCCCCCGGCAGTGGTGAAGCTGCCTCCTGCGTACAGGTTCGTCCCGTCCCACGCCAGGGCGTTGACAGTGCCGTCCAGGCCACTGCCCAGCGCACTCCAGTTTGTCCCATCCCATTTGGCGATGTGGTTGACGGTCACATCCGCACCAGCGGTGTTAAAGCTGCCCCCAACGTACAGGTTTGTTCCGTCCCATGCCAGGGCGTTGACAGTGCCGTCCAGACCGGGCAGGTTGAAACCCGTCGCCCAGTTTTCATCGCCCGCAGCGGCAGGGGCCGCGAGGGCGGTCGGGGCAAAGCGTGGGGCTTCGCCGGGCGCGCTCACTAATTGGTAGCCGGTCGGGTCGATGCCGCCCAGCACCCCTTCCGACGGCAGGTTGAGGGTGCCGTCAGGGTTGAGGTACTGGCTGAGGGGGATGCCATCGTTGCCGGTCGGGGCGGCCTGGGTGGATGGGACTGTGCCCCACAGCACGAGTAGAATGGCCAGCAGGGTGAACCCGATACGGCCGTACCGCTGCCAGCTTTGTTTGAATAACTGTTTCTCAATCATTCCGTCTCTCCTTAATATTGATGTAAACTTTTTGGGAAATACGACGATATAAATGATACAAACGCAGCGCTTCCAAATTGAAAGGATTTTAGTACCAGCGTTCTGTTAAGCTTTCAACAACGTCAGGATGACACGGTTTTTTTTACCTTTAGATTTGTCAAATTTGACCCAAAAAATTTGACAAATCTTCTCGACATTTTTGAGGATGCAGGTAGATATGAAAGATGTGATGAATGACATGAACCGATGGCTGGCGGAGAACACGGCCGTTTCTCTGGCAACTGTTGTGCAAACATGGGGGTCAGCTCCCCGGCGGGTTGGAGCAAAAATGGCGGTGACGGCCGACGGCCGTTTCTGCGGCTCTGTGTCTGGCGGGTGTGTGGAAGGGGCCGTCATTGAAGCCAGCCAACAAATTTTGGCCAGCGGACAGGCCCGGCTTTTGCGCTATGGTGTTGCCGATGAAACAGCGTGGGATGTGGGGCTGGCATGTGGCGGTTCCATTGAAATTTTTGTACAGCCATTGGACACGGCCGTTTACCACTTCCTGCACGCCGCCACCCAAAGCGAACAAGCCGCCACCGCCATAACCATTATTGAGGGAACAGCATCACAAAAAGGGCGCACGATGGCATTTAACGAGGCGGGCGGGCAGGCGGGCACATTGGGCAGCCCGGCGCTGGATGCACAGGCACGGGAGGCAGCAGCGGCCATTCGCCAACCAACCAAATTACCCCTTGCCGATGATTTGGTGCTTTTTGTAGACCCGATACGGCCGTCCCCCCGGCTGGTGATGGTGGGCGGGGTACACATTGCCCAGGCACTGGCCCCCATTGCCCAAACAGTCGGGTTTCACACAACGCTGATTGACCCCCGCCGGAGCTTTGCCAGCCAGGAGCGGTTTGCTCATGTGGACAGGCTGATTCAGGCATGGCCGGAGAAGGCGTTTAGGGAAGTGGCGGTTACATCGGAAACGGCCGTTGCCCTGCTCACCCATGACCCCAAAATTGATGACCCTGCGCTCAAAGTGGTGCTGAACAGTCCGGCGTTTTACATTGGCGCACTTGGCAGCCGCAGCACCCACGCCAAACGGAAGGAACGTCTGCGGGAAATGGGGTTTTCAGAAACGGCCGTTGCCCGCATCCATGCCCCCATTGGCTTAAACATTGGCGCCACTACCCCGGAACAAATTGCATTGGCCGTGATGGCGGAAATTGTGCAGGTGTATAATGGTTGATTGGGAAACTGGAGATTAGAGATTGGGAGATTGGGAGATTATCTGGGTTCCTCAGCCTTTCTGCCATTCCGTTCAGTGTCATCACATTTCAT
>CAZRIB010000667.1:0-1881 GCA_964600035.1 uncultured Ardenticatenaceae bacterium
ATTCGGTTTGTATGGTGGAATTTGCAAAATTTTTTTGATACGGATGATGACCCGATTTCAAAGGATTTTGAGTACACGGCCGTAAACGGTTGGACAGACGAAATTTTCAACATCAAAAAAGCCAATCTGGCCGCTGCCCTCAACAAAACCCACAACAATCAAGGTCCCGACCTGCTGGCCGTTGCCGAAATAGAAAAAGACGACCTGCTGGAAGAACTCATTCTGGAAATGGGCAATCCCCACCTAAAAGTTGCCCGCGACATTACCGGCACGCGCGACTTGCGAGGCATTGACGTCGCCATCGCCTACGACGAACGCAAGCTGCGTGTCATTAGCCTGACATCCCACCTGGTTCATTTGCGTTATCGCACCAGAGACATTTTTGAAGTTGATTTTGAACTCCTGGAAACGGGCGAAACATTGGTACTATTTGCCACCCATTGGCCATCTCGCAAATTGGGCAAATACCGCAGCGAGCCGCTGCGCATTGCCACGGCAGAGCATCTGGCCTACCTGATTGAGTCCCACATTAAAGTAGAACCGGAAGCTTACGAACATTTAAGAGCCAATGGTCACATTCAACCCGTCATGGATAAGTGGGAAACCAAAGTAATGGTGGCCGGTGACCTGAATGATGAACCGATTGACCGGAGCTTGCTGGAGCATCTTCACGCCAGTGGTGAATTGGATCGCGTCATTGGGGAGACGAACGATATTGACGGCTTTAAGAAAGAAACGGCCGATTACCGGGCACAAGAAATCTTCCTTTATAATGCCACATGGAAATTTGTATCCCAGCAAGAGATGGGCACATACTTTATCAGCGGTCTCTACTCCGGTGAAAAATTTAGCCGCCGCTACCAGGTGCTAGACCAAATCATTGTCAGCCGCGGACTGGTGAGCGGTCACGGTCTGACATTGGATAGAGACAGCGTATCCATTTTCCGTGACCCATTGGTTGCCACAAGCAGCGGCCGTCCCCGCCCCTTTAGCAAGTCCAAAAAGAAAGGTTTTTCAGACCATTTGCCGGTTACGGCCGTACTCCGTTATTAAGTTCCATGACAATCCTGATGGCCGCCAGCCTGCCGCCAGCCTTGCATGAATGGTGTCAGTCGTACCACACTGCCAGGGTAACACAGCCATTTCGCCACGCCGTGAATCTGGTTGGCGATGACGGCCGTTTCTTTGCCATCGTCTCCTCAACCATTGGCAGTGCCCCCTTTGCCATCACCCTTTTGGAAGATGACCCGGCTTTTGACCAATGGCTGCCGCCGGAAACGGCCGTTACCATCACCCCCCACGCCATCCAAACCAGCCTGCACACCATCGACCTGACGCAGGCGGCTTTGTGGCATCCCCGTCCACAGTGGCCCCGCCTGCACCACTTGTCATGGCAGGCTTGGCTGCCACTGTTTCCCACTTCGCTGGCCCAATGTGGGTTTGCGCCTGCTTCGCTGCCACGTATACAAACGGCCGTTTCCCAATTACATCACGCCATCGCCCAAAACCAACCGGCACATGCCCAAAAAGCCGCCGCCGCACTGGCCGGGCTAGGCAGCGGCCTGACACCGGCAGGAGATGACCTGCTGGCCGGGGCAATGTTAGCCATTTGGGCACAGTGGCCTGCTGATCGGGCTGCGCTATTTTGCCAATTAATGGTCGAAACGGCCGCACCCCGCACCACAACCCTCTCGCAAGCGTGGCTAAAGGCGGCCAGTAAAGGGGAAGCCGCCGCAGTCTGGCACGAATTGGTAGAAGGTTTGGCGCTGTCCTCGGAAACGGCCGTGAACCAGGCCATCACCCGCATCAAACAAACAGGCCACACCTCAGGCACAGATGCCCTCACCGGCTTTGCCCTGACAATTCAACCAAAATAACCCC
>CAZRIB010000668.1:0-1879 GCA_964600035.1 uncultured Ardenticatenaceae bacterium
GTGTACACATGTATACATAGGTGTACATAGGTGCACATAGGTGTACACATGTAAAACACTGTGTACTTGTGAGTGTATCAGGTGCAAAATCAGTTATTCTGAATGGTCTGATAATAGAGGGGAATGGCTTGTGTTAGCGCATTTGAGAAGAAGTCGTTTCTTGCCGCACCATCTCTTTCCACTATAATGAATTCGTGCTTGGAGACTTACTGCAAACAAAATTATATGTGCCAAAGCGACCAGGGGTCGCCAACGGCACGTCCCTCGTCCCCCGCCCTCACCTCATCGCCAAACTCAAGGCCGGATTGTCCGGCAAGCTGACTCTCGTCTCGGCCCCGGCCGGGTTTGGCAAGACGACACTGGTCAGCGAATGGATTGCGGACTGTAAACGGCCGTTTGCCTGGCTCTCCTTAGACGAAAGAGACAGCGACCTCCCCCGCTTCCTCGCTTACTTCATTGCGGCGCTGCAAACTATCTCGCCGGAGATTGGAGCGCAGGTGTCGGGGATGCTCAACGCGACACAGCCGCCGCCAACTGAATTGCTTCTGACAACGCTGCTCAACGACGTGGCCGCCATACCCCAAGCCTTTGCCCTGGTTCTGGACGATTACCACGTGGTGGATGCCCGCCCTATTGACGAAGCGCTCACCTTTATGCTCGATCACCTGCCGCCGCAGATGCACCTGGTCATCACCACCCGCGAGGATCCCAATCTGCCGCTGTCCCGGCTGCGGGTTCGCGGCCAATTGACAGAGATTCGGGCGGCTGATTTGCGCTTTACGCTGGCGGAAACGGCCGTTTTCCTGAACCAAACGATGGGGTTGTCCCTGACAGAAGCAGACATCGCACTGCTGGAAGCGCGCACCGAAGGCTGGGTGGCCGGACTGCAATTGGCGGCGCTGTCCATGCAGGGGCAGCAAGATGTCACCCGTTTCCTCCAATCCTTCAGCGGCAGTCATCGCTTTGTGCTGGATTATTTGGTAGAAGAGGTTTTGCACCGGCAGCCTGAGCGTGTACAGAAGTTTTTGCTGCAAACGGCCGTTCTCAACCAGCTAACTGCCCCCCTATGCAATGCCCTCACCGGTAACGCAAACAGCCAGGAAATTCTGGAACAACTCGAACGCGCCAACCTGTTCCTCGTCCCGCTGGACAACGAGCGGCGCTGGTACCGCTACCATCATCTTTTTGCCGATTTACTGCGCCAGCGGCTGCAACAAAGCGCCGGGGAAGACGACATCGCCGCGCTGCACATCCGGGCCAGCCAATGGTACGAAGCCAACGGCCTGGAACTGGAAGCGTTTCATCATGCGGCTGCGGCTCATGATGTTGAACGCGCGGTGCGCCTGATTGAGGGCGAAGGGCTGCCCCTTTACTTTCGAGGTGAAGCAGCGCCCGTACGGCGCTGGCTGGACGCTTTGCCAGAGGCCGAGTTTAAGGCCAGACCGTCACTGTGGGTAACGTATGCCTCCATATTAACAATGACTGGCCGGCTGCAAGAAAACATCGAAGAAGTCCTGCAAAAGGCAGAAGCGGCGCTGCAAAACGCAGCTCAAGATGACAAAACGGCCGATTTGCACGGCCAGATTGCGGCAAACCGGGCCATGTTGGGCATTGTAAAAAATGAGGTAGCAAGGATTATCACCCAGTCGCAGCGCGCCCTGGAGCTGCTGCACCCCGACAACGCACCCATGCGCGCTGCCGCAACCTGGACGCTGGGCTACGCCTATCAGATACAGGGAAATCGGGCGGCGGCCATCGAGGCTTATACGGAAACCATCGCCCACAGTCAGAAATCGGGCAACATCATGACCGAAATAGCGGCAACGACCTGTCTGGGGCAGATTCAGGAAACAGAAAACCAGACGCATCAGGCGGCGGA
>CAZRIB010000669.1:0-1871 GCA_964600035.1 uncultured Ardenticatenaceae bacterium
ATCGCCCATTGCCTGGGTGCTAACGGCCGTTTCCCCATCACGGGCTAAATCGGCTGTGCGGTGACCGGCGGCGAGGACTTGGGAAACGGCCGTTTCCACCTCACGCGCTTCCTCCTCCAGCCCCAAACTCGACCGCAGCATCATCGCCGCACTGAGAATCGTCGCCAGCGGGTTCGCCTTGCCCTGCCCGGCAATATCCGGCGCCGAGCCGTGAATCGGTTCATACAGGCCGGGGCCGCCATCCCCCAGCGCCGCCGACGGCAGCATCCCCAGCGAGCCGCTGATCATCGACGCCTCATCAGAGAGAATGTCGCCGAACATGTTGCCTGTCACCACCACGTCAAAGTCGCCGGGGCGGTTGAGCAGGTACATCGCCATCGCATCCACCAGCACATCCTCAAATTCAATGTCCGGGTTTTCGGCGGCCACCTCGTGCGCCACTTCCCGCCAGACGCGGGAGGAGGCCAGCACGTTGGCCTTGTCCACCGACGTGACTTTGCCGCGCCGCCCCCGCGCCAGTTCTACCGCGATTTGCAGGACGCGCCGGATTTCGTCTTCGTTGTAGCGCATGGTGTCGTAGCCGGAGCGACGGCCGTCTACCACTTCCCGCCCCTGCGGCTGACCAAAGTAGATGCCGCCGGTCAGTTCGCGCACAAAAACGATGTCCACATTTTGCACCTTGTCCGGGCGCAGGGGACTGGCGGCGGCCAGCGCGGGGAACACCTTTACCGGGCGGATGTTGGCAAACACGCCCAGCGATTTGCGCAGCTTGAGCAAGCCCTGTTCCGGGCGCACACTGGCCGTCGGGTCGCTCCATTTTGGCCCGCCAACCGCACCCAGCAGGACGGCGTCGCTTTCCAGGCAGGCGCCCAGGGTTTCTTCCGGCAGGGGGTCGCCAAAAGCGTCAATGGCGCAGCCGCCCATCATTTTTTCAGTGAAGTGGAAGGTGTGGTGGTGGCGTTGGGCAACGGCCGTTAACACCTTCCGCGCCTCATCCACAACCTCTGGCCCAATCCCGTCGCCGGGGAGTAATGTGATTTTTGCTTCCATATAATATGTTCTCCTGATTATTTGAGATTTGGAGATTGGGAGATTCAATCTCCCAATCTCTCAATCTCTTAATATACAATCCGTTCATCCAGCCATTCTTGCCCTGCTGCTTTGTCTAGCAACTTTTCGCAATTGGGCGGCAACAGCGGCAGGCATGGCATTTGTCCGCTCGCACAGCAGTGGCAAAGCGGCAAATAGCCCTTGTCCAAACAAAGATATACCTTCCTCATCAAGCGTGAGGCGTTGTAGAAAAAAGCCCGCGGGAAACAGCAGGAATGTAATGGGAAGTGTGCCTGATTGTATCAGCAGGGGATAGTATAACGCGAAGTTATGGTGAAGCCAGCGCCAACAGCGTATGGCTTGCGAGACAGTCATGCCGAACAAGAAAATGACGGCCAGCGTGCGCGCCCAAGTCGATTGTTTATGTGACATGGGGGGATTTTAATGGAAAGGGGAAGAGGGTCAATGGGAAACGGCCGTTTCCCATTGACCATGTCTACTCCTCCCCGTTCAACCCCTCCAAAATCGCCTCCATCTCCGCCAGTGCCGCCTGCAAATCCTCCGCAATCTCCAGCGCCAGCACATCCGGCGCCGGCAAATTGGCACTGTCCTCCAGTGACTCATCCCGCAGCCAGAAAATATCCAGATTCACCTTATCCCGCGCCAGCAGTTCTTCGTAGGTGTAGGCCCGCCAACGGCCGTTCGGGTTGGCTTCGCTCCACGTTTCTTCACGCGCAAACCGGTTCTCCGGGTGAAAACAGGCCACAAACTCATCCAGGTCAGCGCGGGTGAGCGGTCGCTGCTTCAACGTAAAATGCTGG
>CAZRIB010000670.1:0-1867 GCA_964600035.1 uncultured Ardenticatenaceae bacterium
GATTAAAGTGGGAGCAAAACTGCGCCCCCACTTTAATCTTTAATCATCATTCATTTTGTATCGTTTCAGCAAGGTTAACCAATTCGGCTGTGGTATTTTCTTCCCCAATCAACAAGAAGATGTAGCCATTTTCCTGCCAAATGAGGGCAGCGCCATTGCCGTTTAAACTGGACAAAGCTAATCCACTGCTGCCGCGAATGGTGACTTCGCTAAAAGAGGCGATCTCTTGCGGCACAGGCAGCAGCAGGGTAGAAGTCCAGTCGATGTTGGCGGCAAGCCGTTCTGCCTGATCGCTTTCCATGCCCAGGATTTGCAGCAGAGCCGTTCCCAGTACCGTCGGGTCTATGCCGTCCGGGTAGGTGACAACCGGGCTTTCTGTTTGCAAAAGGGCATAGCCGCCTTCGAACTGCTGCTCGATGGCATTGAATACGGTGATCATGACACGGCCGTCTTCCAATGTGTCCGGCAGCAGGTCGGGCGAAAGTCCGGCGGCGGCAAGAATGGCACGAGTCCCTTCCAGGTCAATATGGAAGGTGCCGCTGCCGCCTTCGGATACATAAATGGCTTGAGGACGTCCCAGAGCAGGCAGTGTGTAAACGGCCGTTACGCCAGCCTCACGTTTGGCAATATCCAGCGAATCAACGAATTGCGGTTCACCCGGTTCTTTTGTTATTTCAATGTCGCCGGGGGTCAATCCCTTCTCGGCAATTTCTTCCAGAATGGCAATTTGGTCTGGTGAGACGGAGATGGCGGCAAATTTTTGCACACGGAACAAGCCTAAAAAGTCGCTGGCCGCGGCCCGGAAGCCGGGAAAGGTGAAGGCCAGGGCAAAGAGGGCAATGAAGAGGGTAACGGCCGTTGCCCACCGGCGCTGCGGCGCAAAAAAGAGATGGCCTAAGCGGGCAGCCCAGCTTTCCCGCCGAGGCAGTTTCGTTTGCAGATCGTTTAACGCTTGCCAGGCGGGCTTGGGCGCGTTTTCCGGTCCGGGAGCCACTTTGGCCAGCTTATCCATTACATCCTGGTATTTGTCATTCATCGTCATTTACCCCATAAGCCTTGCGAAAAGCATCTGCTGCCCGTGAAAGCAGTTTGCCCACAGACGTAGGCGCTACGTTACATACTTCGGCAAGCTCTTCGTAGCTAAACCCCATTTGGCGCAGAAGCAGCATTTGGGCATCTCGTGGTTTTAGGCGGGCCAGAGCCGCACGTACGGCCGTTTCTTCTTCCCGCCGGGCTACCTCTGCCTCACTGTCCGGCGTACCCGTTGGGTCGGGAACCAGATGGACATTGCGCTGCCAAAGCCGCTTGCGGCTGCGGATGGCGTTGTAGCCTGTGTTGGTAGCCACCCGGTAAAGCCAGGCGCTGATGTTGTGTTCCTTGCGCCGGGCAAACACAGTGCGGCGGCCAAAAAATTCGTGATACAGCTTCAAAAATACTTCTTGTACCAACTCTTCCGCTTCATCCCGGTTGCCAACCAGCCGGAAAAGCAGCCCATACACGCGGTCATAGTGCCGGTGAAACAACGTATCAAACGATGCCGTGTCTCCCCGGCTTATCCCTTCCAGCAGCCGGGCATCGGATAAAGCCGTCAATGATTGCTCCTTCAAATTTGCCACTTGTCCAAGTTACCTACCTAAACACCGGAATACGGCCGTTTGTGACACAAACATGCCGCAGAAATTTTGTAAGAATACAGGAGACCCTACGCGCCTGTGGCGCACCAGCAAATGAATGAAATGGAGCGCCGCCTTCCCAGACAGCACACGGCCAGCAGAAATGCTGACACTCCATTTACAGAGGTGACAGGTAGCAAGAGTCGCTTCGTAATTCGTACTTCGTAATTTTCAGAGCCTGTAACCTGCCACTA
>CAZRIB010000671.1:0-1854 GCA_964600035.1 uncultured Ardenticatenaceae bacterium
CGCTACCGCGGGCGGCACAGCATCGAAGAACAATTGAGGAAAGCAAGCATATGAGCAACAATGACAAACGGTTTGACCCGAAAAAGCGACACGGCCTGCTGAGTGAAGAACGGCAGGCGCACTGGAACCCGCCCCAGTTTTTACAACAGTTTGCCCTCCAGCCGGGACAGGCGGTGCTAGACTTGGGCTGTGGCCCTGGCTTCTGGACGCTGCCGCTGGCTGACATCGTTGGCCCTACTGGAAAAGTATGGGCACTGGATGTAAGCCAGGAGATGCTGGACGCGCTGGCCGAACAGCAGCCCCCGGCGCACGTCATCCCTATTTTGGGGGAACTGCCGGAGATTGGGTTGGGAACGGCCGTTACCGATTTCATCTGGACTGCCTTTGTCTACCACGAAGTTGAAGGCGATTTAGCCGCCGAAATGATGCGCGTCAGCCGCCCCGGCGGACAGATAGCCATTTTAGAATGGCGCCCCGATGCCGCCGACCAATCAGGCCCCCCCGCTGACCATCGCGTCTGGCCGGATCAAATCAAATTGGCGCTCCAACAGGCTGGTTTTAGCCAAATTACAGAAGCGTGGTACGATGCCAACACTTATCTCATCACTGCCCGCAAAAAGGGCAATTTATAGGAGAAAATAATGAACTACCCTGAATATGTAACTCGTGAAGAAGTACAACGTGTCTGCCGGGAATTAGGTTTCCGCGATTGGACTGTTTTGAAAACAACCGACGTTTTACCAGAAGAAGCCCGCGTCCTACAAAAAGAAGTGGGTGAAGAAGCTTTGCAAATTTCCACCGCAGCCTTTCAAAAGGGGCTGGAAGTGGAATTGGAGCATGGTATGGAATACAGTGGCTCCAACATCACTAACAACCACCCTATTCTCACCGCTAAAATCGTTTTGGCCCATCTCAAGGAAATGCTCGATTATTACGAGCGTCTGGATGTGGCCGAGGGAGAAGGCGATTTGCTAAAAGCGATCATGGCCGGAGATGTGGCTAAAATCCGCAAAGAGTATGCTAAGCTGCTGGCCGCCCGCATCCATCTGGCGCAAACGGAGCAGGAATTGTGGGAGAAAACGACTGAGTAACGGCCGTTTTCCAGTCACCAACCAGGTAGAGGAAATAACACCATGCGTACCCAACAACAAGCAGGATCCATGAGCTATGCCGTCACCGTCACTCGCCAGAACGAACAGCGTGCCATCGCCGCCGCACGCGGCCATGAATTGACACTGAATGTGAAAAAGGGGGATGGCACAGCCGGCTTTAACGCGGCCGAGACGCTGCTGGCGGCGCTGGGGGCGTGTTTAATGACCAACATCAATGCGCTTTCACAAAAGATGCGGCTGGAAATTAATGATGTGCAGGTGGCGTTTACGGCCGTACGCCAGGACAAACCGCCGATGCTTACCGAAATTCAGTACGAACTGGTGCTGGACAGCCCGGAACCACCAGAAAAACTGACTGAGCTGTATCGTTTGGCAGTCAAATGGGGCACAGTCACCAGCACCCTGACACAAGGACTTACCCCCATCGGTCACCTGAGGCTCACACAAACAAAGTAAGGTAACCATACGGGTCATACCAAAAACCAACCGCAAAGCACACAAAGAACGCAAAGAAACGCCAGAGAAAAAATTTGTGAAATTCGTGCAATTCGTGGCTTTTTTCGGAGCGGACATGTTCCATCTCTGCTACCAACAATGTCAGCAAGCCAAAAGCGTGTCCTGTCCATGTTGGAATTACCGATGAACTAAAGCAAGCAGTTGGACGTAACGGTGTTTGCCTCGATGAATACGGCCGTTTCTTGACAGCTTGCCCAACCCCCTTTATGCTTCAACTGTAATTGAA
>CAZRIB010000672.1:0-1851 GCA_964600035.1 uncultured Ardenticatenaceae bacterium
CCATGAACAAACCTATCCAGTTAAAACTACCCACAGGACTGCCCGTTGGGTCAGTCAATGCATATCTTTTTATCGAACCAGAACCCGTTCTCATTGATGCCGGCATCAAAACAGAAAGCTGCTGGCAAGCCCTTGTTGACCAGCTTGCCGCCCACAAACTCACACCGGCAGACCTGTCCCGCATCATCATCACTCATCCCCACGTGGACCATTACGGGCTGGCCAGACGGCTGGTGGAAAACAGCCCGGCCACTGTATGGATTAATGAACTGGGCGAACCCTGGCTGCGTGAAGATGGTGCGCGTTGGCAGGCACGCCTTCATTTTTACCGGGACAATTTTCTGCCGTCTGTGGGCTATCCGCCGGAAATGGTGCAGGTGATTTCACAGGCAATGTGGCAAATTTGGCAGCAGGCCGACCCCGTGCCCCAGGAACGATTGGTTACCTTTGCGCCGGATGCCGTGCTGACTTTTGGCGGCGGTGAATGGCAGGCCATTCATGTGCCCGGCCATACATTTGCCCAAACGGCATTTTATCAGCCGTCCCAAAAGTGGTTGTTGTCGGCTGACCATTTGCTGGAAAAAACGCCAACGCCTGTCGTGGAACAGGCTTACCCGCAGCCCAAACGGCTGCCTTCGCTGCCACAATTTTTGCAATCGTTGAAGTTGATGGCGCAGTTGGATGTGGCTGCGGTTTTTCCGGGACATGGACGGCCGTTTACTGACCATCTTGCTGCCATTAACCGGCAGTTGGCGAGGATAAACCAGCGCAAAGAAGAGGCGTTTACACTTATAGAACAAGGCCACACGCACATTTTGGACATTCTCGACATCATGTATGCCCATCATCCGCCGCAGGTACGCTTTGCCGGTTTGTGGATGTTGGTGGGATACCTGGATTTGCTGTTGGCAGACGGCCGTATTGTCCAAAAAGTAATGGACGGCATTGTTCAATATGACATCGCCCCCAGCCGCTATCATCATCAATCATGATCCACTTATCTTTATTTTGGGAGGAAAAATGAATACCCACACGCACACATTTTCGCTAGGCCATGCCCGGTGCACTGTCATTGCTGATGGCGGTACACCTGCCACATTGGACAGCATGTATACGCGATTTCCCAATGTGGACAACGAGGCGATGCAAGCGGTTTGGACATCGCTTTATGGAGCAAATGGGGAAGCGCCCTGGTCAATGAACTGCTTGCTGGTGCAAACGCCGGAACACAATGTGCTGGTAGACACAGGTGTGGGGGCTGGCAGAGGGGGAAATGCCGGTCAACTGCTGTCCCGATTACAGGCTGTGCTGCCGCCGGATGAGGTGGATACCATCATCATTACACACGGGCATCCAGACCACATTGGCGGGCTGGTGCAGGATGGGCAGATGGTGTTTGCCAATGCTGAGGTTGTCATGCAGCAGGATGAATTAGCCCATTGGCAGGCAGTGGCACGGCAAAATGCAGATTACGGCCGTTACTTGACCCCTATATTGGATGTTGTTGGCAAGCGGCTTAAATTGGTAAACGGCCGTACCGAAATTATCCCTGGCATCGAAGGATTTTTGGCGCCAGGCCACACGCCCGCCCACATGGCACTTCGCTTCACGTTTGGCGATGACACACTGCTCCACATTGTCGATGCCTGGCACAGCGAAGTGCAGCTGCGCCACCCGGACTGGTCGCCCCGTTTTGATACTGACCCCCGGCAGGCGGCAGAAACACGTGCCGCATTGATGGCCGCTGCCGCCGATGAATCAATTCAGGTGCTGGCTTATCATTTGGGGTTTCCGGGATTGGGGTTTGTGCGCAGGGATGGAGGGGCTTTTCGGTGGGAAACGGCCGTAACC
>CAZRIB010000673.1:0-1847 GCA_964600035.1 uncultured Ardenticatenaceae bacterium
AAGGAAATGAGCCCTTACTTTAATCTTTAATTTATGAATCATCAATCTTCTTTACAGGAGGCGTGATATGTCAACCATTTTTGCCAAAATTATTGCTGGTGAACTGCCTGCGGATATTGTTTATCAAGATGAGTTGGTGACGGCGTTTCGGGACATTAACCCGTTAGCCCCTACACATATCCTGATTGTGCCGAACAAGCTCATCCCCACTGTGAATGACCTGGAGAGTGAGGACGAAGTGCTGGCCGGGCGGATGTTTTTGGTGGCGAAGAAGCTGGCAAAAATGGAAGGGATTGATGAGAGTGGCTACCGCCTGATTGTGAATTGTAATGCGCACGGGCATCAAGAGGTGTTCCATTTGCATATGCATCTGGTGGGTGGACGGCCGTTAGGCCCCATGTTGATGAACACATCTAAAAAGTAATTTGGCCGGTGTACCGTAAGCCGTGAGCCGCCCTTACTGTTCGTGCAGTATGGCATTTAATTCTGCACGTTCGCCGGCATAGGCTTCTTTTACGATGTCACCCCGAATTAAAAACCCGTCGTATTCCCTGCCTGCGCCTTGTGCTGTCCAGCCGCTCATTACAAAGGGAATACGGCCGTCTGCCGACACCCAACGGCCGTTATAACTGCGAGACACATGCACATGCGTGCCATTAGAAAAACCCCCCTCACAAGAAGGATGTCCTAACGGATCACCCGTTTGCACCCACGTTCCTTCAGCCACCCGGTCACGGTTTTCCAGGTGCATATAAGTCAACACCCAGCCCGTACCGGCAAAACCATCCCCATCCAAATCCACAACCACAGCGCCAAAACTGCTGCGCACCACCAGGCCATCACGCATCGCCGTGACCCATGCATCTGACGGATAACAGCCATCTTCCTCACCGGGAGGCACAAAATCCAGTGCCGCCCAGGCAGAACCAGCCCCCCAACCGCCATGTGGCCCGCTGGTGTAATACCATGTTTCGCCTGCTGGCCAGGGCAGTTGCAGCACCGGTTGGGTTAAATCGTCTGGCCATAAGGGGTCTACCGTGTAGGCAAAGGGGTTGCCAAAAAGACGGGTGTAGGTTGCAAACAGGCCGTCTGGCCCTACATCTTGCTGCCATTGGGCGTAGGTGGTGGCGCTGCGTGCCCCAAGGTAAAGTTGTACGCCTGCTGTGCCGTCGTTGATGTCTGGGGCAAAGGCCAGCCGCTGGCTTTCGCCGACTAAAAATGAGTCGAGTCCGCCTTCGGAACGGCCGTAAAACCCCTTGTTTAGCTGGTCGGCCGCCCAATATAGCTGCCAGTAAAGCCCTTCGCTGTTGGCCTGCACCAATCCTAACGGGTACACCGTTTCAGTCGGGCTGCTTTGTGTAATCCATCCAGCCTGATATTCCAGCACTGCCAGCAGCAGGCGCGGGTTTAGGCTGAAGCGGTCGGCTATCAGTTGGATGATTTCTGCGCCGGTCAGGGTTTGGCCTTCCACTACTTCCTGGTAGGTGGCAAGGTAGCCATCGTAGGGAGCCAGCCATCTTTTTACGTCGAAGGTGGCCGCCGCCGGGCTGTAGACCAGTTCGCTGTCTGGAATTATTTTGAAACTGGGGCTAACGGCCGTTACCTGGTTCGGTATGGTCAACGTCTGCCCGGCGTATACCAAATCGCCTGCTAACCCGTTGGCTTCTTGCAGGGCGGCAATGGTGACGGCGTAGCGCTGCGCAATGAGGCCGAGTGTTTCGCCTGCCTGAACGGTGTGGTACAGCGAACCGGTTGTTGTGCTGCCGGGACGGGTAGGGTCGGGGGTGGGTGTGCCATTGTAGGTAGGCAGTGGGGTGGGATTGGTTGTGTTTTCGGCCGTGGAACCG
>CAZRIB010000674.1:0-1833 GCA_964600035.1 uncultured Ardenticatenaceae bacterium
CGTGTACCAGGGTGTAAGCCCGTCATCATTCCGCATTAATCTTCAATACCCAACCGTGCGGCTGCCTGCTGGCATAAAGATGCCCCGCCCGCGGCCAGCCATTGAGCCAGTGTCGCGCTCTCGCTGTCACCACGCTGGACTTCTTCATAGATGCCCGTACTCCATGTGTAATAGCGCTGTGTTTCGGCAGACCAATTTTCCCAGGATGTAGCCGCCGCAACATGACCGCCGTTGTATCCGGCAAAGGCCAGGCCAACATTGCCGTTTGTTTGTGCCAGCCGCTCGGCAAAGTAAGCCACACCGCGCCGGGCATTTGTGTCTGGGTCTTGCATGTTTTCATCAGCGGCAAAGTGAAATGGCATCACCTGAAACAACCCTTGTGCCCCGGCTCGCGATACGGCTTGGGGGTCGCCGCATGATTCTATTTGCATAATGGTAGCCACCATGTTGGGGTCTACCTGATACGCTTCTGCCCATTTCACAATGAGCGGTTCCCAATAGCGCACTTCTGGCGTGAAAAGCGGTGAAATGGCTTGACCAACGGCATGATTGGTCGTTGTGTTTGCGCTGTTTGGTGCGGAAACGGCCGTATCCACCACCGCCGCCTCCACACTTGCACCGGCCACTTCATGTGCCGCTTCACGCTGCCCGGAAAAAAACAGCAGCCCAAACACCACCATCATGGTAAGCACCGCCACCAATACTGCCTTCAACCGTTCGGCAGCAGGCTGTTGGGCAATGATGACCTCGGTCACCACTGCTTCCGCTTCCCATACCATTTCATCTGGTTGGTAAACGGCCGTTTCCGGTGTCAGCGGCGTTGCAATCGGCCAAAAATAATCCGCACTTTGTGTCCAATAAGTCATCATGCACCCTGGTAAATACGCGAGATGAACTGGTAACGGGCTTCAGGTTACCGATACCGGCTAATTATTACGTCCCTTTGCTCCCATTGGCACACGACGCACACCATTTGGCATAGGCGGGCGCTGCTGCACACGGGACGGCCGATTATTCACGCCATTTCTCACATAAGCCGGGCGCGGATTAACCTGCGTGGGCGGTTCTTCTGTAACTGGGGCAGCGGCTTGAGGTACAGGGCGCGCTGCTGGCCGTGTAGACGGCCGTGCCACAGCCGGGCGGCTCACCGGGGCTTGCTTTGCCGGAACCCGGGCAGGTACATCAGAACTCAGCTCAAAAATATGGTCGCCAGCCACTGTAAACGCGCCAATAAAAAGAATGCGAGTCAGCCAAACCAGCACAGCCACAAAAATAGGAACATAATTCAAGAGCTGTTCACGGCTCAATACTTCATTACCAAAATCATGGTTCAACAAAGTCAACGAAACAGCCCACCAGGTCAGCACAGCATTCATGGTTGCGCCCAAAAGCCAGGCTCCCATCAAATACCATACTTCGCGTGGCTCATCGCTGCCCTGCTCTGGCGTAAACAAACGTATCAAACCGGCAAAGTCAATGGAACAAAAAGCAATGGCTAAAATACTGGCCCACTGCAAACCCAAAAAGCGTACATCGCCCAGCAAATTTGCCAGCGCATATTGGGATGTATCAAAGTTGAAAATCTCAAAGGCCAATAAAGCAACCATCAAAATCAAGCCGACCATTGTTTTACGCGGCAAGTTCAGGTCAAGATTAGACAGCCGGGAACCGGCAGAGGCAGAAAAATAGTCACTTCTCATCACAGCTTCTCCTTTTTTTGGTATGAATGGTGTTTAATGGGTACAATCAAAGCAGAACGGTTGTTCTATGTACGGAAGATTAGCACGGATGTTCTAGTCAGTCAATAGTTTGTGTCACTACTTGTCACGGGGG
>CAZRIB010000675.1:0-890 GCA_964600035.1 uncultured Ardenticatenaceae bacterium
CTGCTTTCCCCGCCCAATGGCAGGTCGCCTGTCCACAAATCCTTGAGCAGCAAAAGCAGTAGGCCAATTTCATGGGGAGCGGGGTTGACCAGTTGAATCTCCAGGACGATTTTCGTCTCCGGCAGGCCGAAAACGGGCTGTTCGTTAAACAGTGCTGTTTCGCGCGCGCCGCCGGTAAAGCGGTCAATGCTGACCCGGTTCTGAACAAGGTCGGCACGGCCGTTTTCCACCACCGACTCTTTCACCCACACCCGGCTGGCTTTCAGCTTGTCATTGCCTTCCCGGTCTTTGTAAGTGCCGCCAAACATGCCGGTAACCAACGCTTCGGCCTTGCTCGCCTTGTCTAGCGTATTGGCAATTTTTTGCGCCCGTGCCCGCAGCGCACCCGCCAGGCTGGTACCGGACACCACCGGCTGCGGCTTATCCTTCCCCACGCGCCGGGCGTGCAGGTGTACCATATCCGGCCCCGCGTCATCTCGCCCTTCGCCGGAGCGGATGAGCAGTGACCCATCCAGCCCAAACTCAGCCTTTATGGCAAACATTTTCAATTGACTATCCAGAAGGGTTACATTTCCCAACGCCTCTTTGATGGTGTCCTTCGGGGATGATGTCGGTGTGTCGCCGCCATGTTGGAGCCAATCCAGCAAACCATCAGGATTGGTCAACTCGTAGGTCTTGACCCACCAGCCGTTCACTTTCACCTCGCCATATCCGCGTCGTTTGCGTGCGCCCAGGGTGATACGGCCGTTTTCCAGCCCGGTTAGCGCCGTCGCCAATGCCGATTTCAACCCATCTTCATCATCCCCTTCCCGGATAAGCAGCTCAAAGCGGAGTCGAAATGTCGTCCCTGCCTGCCAGAGCTGGGTGTCGTACAAGGCCTTGTCCGCGGC
>CAZRIB010000675.1:900-1829 GCA_964600035.1 uncultured Ardenticatenaceae bacterium
GCTGTCTCCTTCCAAACGGACACCATGTCGAATCACCGTCCCCGGCGCATCCCCCAGGGCGTCCTCCACAATCAAGCTGCTTTGTTCCCCTGTGTCATCCCCCTTCAACCCGCCAAACAGGCTGACAGATACATCATCTTTTTGCGCCTGTTTCCCATACCCTTGTTCTTGTTCACGCAGATAGCTGCGCAGCGCACCGGCCAGGGAAGCCCCCGTAAGCAGCGGCTTCCCTTCGTACGGGTCAGAGAGCAAGGGCATATCTACCAAATTGTCGGCATCGCCACTGCCAAAGTGGGCAGGCGTTTGCAGCACCAGGTCACCTTCAACAATGATTCGCTTCACAATTTTGCGGGAGCGATTTCCCGACCAAAATGCCTTCGCCATCTTACCCCTCCTTCTCCTTGGCTGCCTGGGCCAGAACTGCATCCAGGTAGCGCAGGTTATACTCGTAGGCCAGCGCGCCCACATCTGCTTTGGTTGTGCCAATGGCGGGAATGTCATCTTCCGCCAGCTTCAAATCATTGTGCAGGCCGGTGGCGCTGCTCACCTCGCGCAGCCACGCCAACAGTTTCTGGTTCCCCATGCGGGTATCAAACTGTTTGCGCGTGACCTGCCGGTTTTCCAAACCTTGATAATAGTTTTCTAATCGCTTTCTGCCTTTCTGGTAATCGGTCATCCCCAATACATCCCGGACAACCTGACGCAGCCGGTTTAACTGGCTGGCCTGCGGGCCATGTATCTTTCCTTTCTTGGCCGTCACGGCCTGCGCCAGTCTGGTATCCAGTTTTTGGCGCAGCAGACGGCGGGCCATCACCTGCGCTACCTTTTCGCCGGGACTGCCGATCGACAAAGCAACGGGGGCGGGAGGATTTTTCTCAGCTTTATCTTTTTCCGTGTCAAATAATTCCCATTTCTCCTGAGTGTGCCAG
>CAZRIB010000676.1:0-1821 GCA_964600035.1 uncultured Ardenticatenaceae bacterium
TTCCTGCTCCTCCTGCACCCATAAGAATTACCCAAAGACGTACTTTAATGTTATCCTTATAGACCCAAAACAAATTCACAAAAAGAATAGCCAAAGCGGTCACAACTTCTTAATCCGTTGTGGCCGTTTTTCGTGATGAGATTGGTTTAATCTGCAAGATTGAACCAATCCTGGATATATTGAGAAGCGTAACTATGACTGAACTTGCAACCCCAATGAATCTGGCAGAAGCGGTGAAATCCCGGCGTACTTTTGCCATTATTTCGCACCCGGATGCGGGTAAAACAACACTAACTGAAAAATTACTGCTTTATGGCAATGCCATCCATTTGGCAGGGAGTGTGCGGGCGCGCCGCAACCAGCGTGCCGCCACTTCAGACTGGATGCAAATGGAGCAGGAACGTGGTATTTCCATTACATCCACGGTTTTGCAGTTTCCATATAAGGGTTACACCATCAACTTGTTGGATACGCCCGGCCATCAGGATTTTTCGGAAGACACATACCGGACGTTGATGGCGGCTGATTGTGCTGTGATGGTGTTGGATGCGGCTAAGGGTGTGGAGGAGCAAACCATCAAGCTGTTTGAGGTCTGTCGTCAGCGTGGCATCCCAGTGTTTACCTTTATTAATAAAATGGACAGGCCAGCGCTGGACAGGCTGGGGCTGTTGGATGAAGTGGAAAATGTGTTGGGTATGCAGCCTGTCCCCATGAATTGGCCGATTGGTGACGGGGACAGTTTTATAGGTGTGTTTGACCGTGCGACGGAACAGGTGCATTTGTATGACCGTACGGTGCGCAACCAGACGATTTCGCCTGAATATATTACGACGATTGATGATCCACGCATTGAGGCTGGCCTGAGTGACAGTCGATATGAGGATTTGATGTTGAATTTGGGGCTGTTGGATGAGCTGGCTGAGTTTGATTTGGAGGCGGTGCTGGCGGGCAGGCAAACGCCTGTTTATTTTGGTAGTGCCTTGACCAATTTTGGCGTGCAGTTGTTTTTGGATGATTTTGTGCGGTATGCGCCGCCGCCCGGGGCGTATCCCAGTGATATGGGGCCGGTTGATCCGCTTTTGGAGGAGTTTACGGGGTTTGTGTTTAAGATTCAGGCGAATATGGATCCACGCCATCGGGATAGTGTGGCGTTTGTGCGGGTGTGCAGCGGCCGTTTTGAGCGCAATATGACGGTGAAGCAGCCGAGAACGGGGAAGACGATGAAGTTGGCACGGCCGTATACCTTTTTTGCCGACAAACGTGAAGTGATTGACGAAGCTTACCCCGGTGACATCATTGGCATTCCCGGCAGCAAAGATTTTGCCATTGGCGACACCTTGACCGAAAAACAAACATTCCACTTTGCACCGATTCCCCGTTTCCCCACAGAACATTTTGCCCGGTTGGTAAACCTGGACGTTGGCAAGCAAAAGCAGTTCCTGAAAGGGATTCACCAGTTGGAAACAGAAGGAGCCATGCAGGTGTTGTATGAAGCCGATGCCCAGAAGCGCGACCCGATTTTGGCTGTGGTCGGTGTTTTGCAGTTTGAAGTGGTGCAGGCGCGGCTGGAAAATGAATACAATGTGCCTACCAAGCTGGAACCGCTGCCACATCAGCTTTCGCGTTGGGTAGAAGGGCCTGCCGACCAGATTGAACAGCTTCCCTGGCGGTATGGAATGATGAGAACGAAAGATAAAGACGGCCGTTTAGTCGCCTTGTTTAGCTCTCAGCACGAATTCCAGTACTATTCAAATAAATATCCCGATATTCAATTCCTGACGTATATGGACGTACTTCTGCGCGGACAACAGTAACCGCTTT
>CAZRIB010000677.1:0-1793 GCA_964600035.1 uncultured Ardenticatenaceae bacterium
TAAAAGTGTGGTGGGATCCCATCCCCTAACCCGAACTCCGTATACCGTTTTCCGATGAAGTTACCAGAGGTAGAGCACACGAATTACGAATTACGAATTACGGAATACGGAATACAGGTACTGGCTGACCAACTGAACGCTTACAGGCAAACAATGAATCTTGAAAAAATCACCCAACCGGGACAGGTCGCTGTTGTCGGTGTACCTTTTGACAAAAACGAATCATTTTTACAAGGGCCAGCGCTGGCTCCCCAACGCATTCGGGAAACACTGCACAATACGGCCGCCAATCTGTGGACAGAAAAGTTGGTGGATTTGGGCAGCAGCACCGGCTGGGTAGATGTGGGGGATGTGGTTCTTTCTGGAAAAATGGTGCATGATGTGGAAACGGCCGTAACCCAACTCCTCGCCAAACAAGCCAAACCACTCACCCTTGGCGGCGACCACTCCATCACCTACCCCATCATCAAAGCAATGGCCCGCCGTTACCCCAACCTCACCATTCTGCAAATAGATGCCCACCCCGACCTGTACGACGAACTAGACGGCAGCCGCACATCCCACGCCTGCCCATTTGCCCGCATCATGGAAAACAATCTGGCAGCCCGGCTGGTGCAAATTGGCATTCGCACCCTTAACGCCCACCAAAAAGCCCAGGCCGAACGCTTCCACGTCGAAATCATCCCCATGACAGAGTGGTCACTGGACAAAGTACCAACCCTTGCCCCGCCGCTCTACCTCACCCTCGATCTGGATGGCATCGACCCCGCCTTTGCTCCGGGCGTTTCCCACCACGAACCCGGCGGTTTCACCACCCGGCAAGTGCTGGACTTAATTCATGCCCTGCCCCCGCTTGTCGGCGCAGACATCGTCGAATTCAACCCACACCGCGACCCTGTAGGCATTACAGCCGCTCTCGCCGCCAAACTGCTCAAAGAATTAATCGGCCATATGCTGCCGGCATAACCTGCTTCGGCTACTCGTGCTGCTCAGTCAAACGCTCCACATAAAACTCAATCGCTTCCTGCAAAAAGCGAGGCAAATCCGGGTGAATTTCAGCAAACGTTGCCTGAAAATCTGGCGACTCGGCATACATCTGCCCCAACCCGCGCAGCCGCGCCGGTGACGGTTCATAAAAGTAACGCAAATGTTGATGCCATCGCGCAATCTCGGCCTGTACCGCCTGGCTTTGTGCCCCTTTGGCCATATTTTCGGCAATTCGTTGGTAAATTTCGCTGCTCTCCTGCTTAATGGCTTCCTGCTTTTCTTTGCTGTAACTGTTCCAGCGCTGCACAGACGGCCGTACCTCATCCGCCCCATAACGCTTAATCGCTTCCGCTTCATAAGCCTTCTGCTTTTCCTCATCAAAGCCGCTAAACATATCTTTCTTGCTCATCTTCACTTCTCCTAATAAATACAAAATCGTTGCGTCAATCGTCTCAATCAGTTGGTGGTAACGGGCAATGCGCTGTGCCAACTGTTCGCGGTGGCTTTGCAGCGCCGCAATCGGGTCAAACGCCGGATCATCCAGCACAGCCTTAATCTGCACCAGCGGCAAACCCGCTTCCCGATAAAAAAGAATTTGCTGTAAGCGCAGCAGTGCCTCATCAGAGTAATACCGGTAGCCATTTTCACCAATTTTCGTTGGCTTTAACAAATCAATTTCGTCGTAATAATGCACTGTTCGCGGACTAACCCCGGCCAATTGTGCCAACTGCTTCACCTTATACATCATCCACCTCTTGTGCCTTTATGCTACACTATGACGCAGCGTGAAAGTCAAGTCCAATTTT
>CAZRIB010000678.1:0-1788 GCA_964600035.1 uncultured Ardenticatenaceae bacterium
GCTTGTTACGGCCGTTTCCCTGCAATACAATCAAATTAGAAACACAAAAACTCTGCCACACTCCCCTACAACGGCAGAAAATTCTAGAAAAACGGAGATTGAAAAATGGGAAAAAACGGTTCAAATAACGGTCAAAAAGAAGTCGGCAGCTTCAAAATAAAAGCAGGCCTTGCCCAAATGCTCAAAGGCGGCGTCATCATGGATGTCGTCACGCCAGAACAAGCCGTCATCGCCGAAGAAGCAGGCGCAGTCGCCGTCATGGCGCTGGAGCGCGTACCAGCCGACATTCGCAAGCACGGCGGTGTTGCCCGCATGTCCGATCCCGGCTTAATCAAAGAGATCATCGCCGCCGTCAGCATCCCCGTCATGGCAAAAGCACGCATTGGCCACTTTGTAGAGGCACAAATTTTGGAAGCCATCGGCGTGGACTACATTGATGAAAGTGAAGTTCTCACCCCAGCCGACGAAACCTACCACATCAACAAACACGCCTTCACAGTGCCCTTTGTTTGCGGCTGCCGCAATCTGGGCGAAGCCCTGCGCCGCATTGGCGAAGGCGCAGCCATGATTCGTACCAAAGGTGAAGCTGGCACTGGCGATGTGGTGGAAGCCGTACGCCATGCCCGTACTGTGCTGGGTGAAATCCGGCGCTTGCAGCTCATGCCAGAAGAAGAGCTGATGACCTATGCCAAAAACATCGGCGCACCCTACGAACTGGTAAAGGAAACCCGGGAATTGGGACGTTTGCCGGTAGTTAATTTTGCCGCTGGTGGCATTGCTACCCCGGCAGATGCCGCGTTGATGATGCAGTTGGGCGTAGATGGCGTGTTTGTTGGGTCTGGCATTTTCAAGAGCGGAAACCCTGCGGCCCGTGCCAAGGCCATTGTGGAAGCCACCACCCATTACAACAACCCGGAAATTTTAGCCAAAGTCAGCGAAAATCTGGGTGAACCAATGGTTGGTATTAATGTAAGCAGCCTGCCAGAAGAAGAACAACTGGCCAGCCGCGGTTGGTAATAAATGTCTGAAGGCAAGTGGCAGGTAGGCAAGTGGTCAGCAATATCACTTGCAACCTGCAGCTTGCCACCTGTTTTAATCTTGAAT
Organism: uncultured Ardenticatenaceae bacterium; assembly: GCA_964600035.1. Classification (GTDB taxonomy): domain Bacteria; phylum Chloroflexota; class Anaerolineae; order Promineifilales; family Promineifilaceae; genus CAZRIB01. Next base: position 1,105 of record CAZRIB010000678.1, read on the forward strand.
CCTCAATCTTTGTTTTTAGCGGAATAAAATGATGAGAATCGGTGTACTGGCGCTTCAAGGCGCATTTATTGAACACATCAAAATGCTGCAAAAGCTGGGTGTGGAGGCGGTAGAAGTACGCCTGCCACAAGATTTGGAAGGGCTTGATGGGTTAATTATTCCCGGTGGGGAATCGACAACCATTGGCAAGTTAGCCCGTCGTTTTGAGTTGATGGAACCGCTCCGGCAGTTTGCACTGTCGAAGCCCGTGTGGGGCACGTGTGCCGGTATGATTTTTCTGGCGAAAGAGGTGAGCAGTGGGTCTGCTGGCCGTGACCAGCCCTTGCTTGGTGTGATGGATATTGAGGTTGAGCGGAATGCCTTTGGGCGGCAGGTGGATAGTTTTGAGGCTGGGCTGGATGTGCCGGTGCTGAATAATGGGACTGGGCCAAAGCCGTTTGCAGCGGTGTTTATTCGGGCGCCGCGGCTGGTGGCGGCAAAGGGGGATGCTGAGGTGATTGCGCGTTTGGATGACGGCACGGCCGTTGCCGCGCAGCAAGGCCATCTTTTGGCTACATCCTTCCACCCAGAGCTAACGGATGACACCCGGTTTCATGCCTATTTTGTAAAGCTGGTGGAAAAGTACCGGCAAAAGCAAACAGCCTGACGAGAACTCTTCCGTATTCCGTATTCCGAAGACCGTAT
>CAZRIB010000679.1:0-1770 GCA_964600035.1 uncultured Ardenticatenaceae bacterium
CAAATATTATGCTATCGGAACTATACATACGAAACTTTGCCATTATAGAAGAACTGCGCCTGCGGTTTAACAAGGGATTTAATGTGTTAACCGGCGAAACCGGCGCAGGGAAATCGATTATTTTGGATGCGATGATGTTGTTGGTAGGCGAACGCGCTGACACATCGATGATTCGTGCTGGCTGTAATGAGGCTTATGTGGAAGCAACATTTAAGCTGGACAGTGCCTTACAGGCTGTCATTCAGCCTATGCTGGAAGAAGAAGGTTTGGAGAATGAGGAAGGGCCAGAGGTATTGATGCTGGCGCGAGAGCTGCGATTGACGGGGCGCAACATTAACCGCATAAACGGCCGTGCCGCCAACCTCGCCATTTTCAAACAAATTGCCGCGCCGCTCATCGACATTCATGGACAGGGCGAACACCTTTCCCTGCTCAAGCCCAAATCTCATCTGCCCCTGCTGGATGCCTACGCCGGGCTGGAAGCAGAGCGCGAAGCATTGGCGGCAGAAGTTCGGGCATACAACAAAGTCTTGCGAGAATTAACAGCACTGCGCCGCGATGAGCGCATGTTAGCCCAGCGGGTCGATATGCTGCGCTACCAGATTGATGAAATTCGCGCGGCCAATTTGAAAGAAGGGGAAGAAGAGGAACTGCGTGAGGAACGAACCCGGCTGGCAAATGCCGAGCACTTAAGCCTCCATGCCCACGAAGCCGTCACCTTGTTAACCGGTTTGGATATGGATGATGAGATGCAGTCTGTGGCGGATATGATGGGGCAGGCAGAACGGGCGCTGGTGCAGTTGACACGCTATGATGAAAGCAAAGGGCCTGCTCTGGAAACGCTGCAAGGGTTGATTTACCAGTTGAGTGAGCTTTCTTCCGATTTGCAGTCTTATCTGAATGAGATTGAATACAATCCTGACCGGCTGAATTTTGTGGAAGAGCGGTTGGAGTTGATTGGGCAGCTTAAGCGTAAGTATGGGGATTCGATTACGGCCGTTTTGGAAGCATGCGAAAAAGCGGAAGTGGAAGTAGAGCAAATTGGCAACAGCGAAGAGCGCATCAAGCAGTTGGAACGCCAGATAGCCGCTTATTTGCGCAAAATTGGCGAGATGGCAGGCGCACTTTCCGCCAAACGGCAAGAAGCGGCACAACGTCTGTCTACGGCCGTTGAAGGACAGTTAGCCGATTTGCACATGGACGGAGCAAAATTTGCCGTCTCTTTTAACCGCCAGCCAGACGAACACGGTGCTTATGTGGGCGATGAACGGCTGGCGTTTGACCATACGGGCATTGATAAAGCGGAATTTGTCATTTCGGCGAATCCGGGTGAGCCGCTAAAACCGATGGCAAAGGTAGCCAGCGGCGGTGAAACGGCGCGGTTGATGTTGGCCTTAAAAACGGCTTTGGCGCAGGTGGACAGCACGCCAACGTTGATTTTTGATGAGATTGATCAGGGGATTGGTGGCCGTGTGGGGGATGTGGTTGGCCGCAAGTTGTGGGGCTTAACGGCCGTTGCCAATCATCAGGTTATCGTCGTCACCCATTTGCCGCAGTTGGCAGGCTATGGGGATGTGCATTTCCATGTGAGCAAGGATGTGCAAGACGGCCGTACATTAACCCGTGTGACACAGCTAGACAGAAACGGCCGTGTACAAGAACTGGCCGCCATGCTTGGCACACAAGGCGAACACGCCCGCGGCGGCGCAGAATCCATCCTGCAAGTGGCGGCGCAAGTTAAAAAACAGAGATTGGAGATTGGAGATTAGT
>CAZRIB010000680.1:0-1768 GCA_964600035.1 uncultured Ardenticatenaceae bacterium
CTGCTCCATTTTCATTCATGGTGTTGAGCGCGCTGCTCATGTCGTCTCCTCTAAAGTAAAGATTCATGATTAATCGATTGAAGAATAAAGTCGATGACAACTTGCAGGTTGCAGGTTTACAGAGCTGCTACCTGCTGCCAATCAATCTTCTTCGCGAACAACACCGCCCAATTCATTGGCCAAATCTTGAATCTCTGTTTTGTCAATTTTGACGGTGTACTCACTGCTGACAACAGCTCGAACAGTGCAGTGCTGGCCTAACAGATTGGACAACTTTTCGGCAATGATTTGGCTGGCTCCGGCGGTGTTGTCAAATTTTTCTTTGAAGATTGGGTAGTCAAATCCCAGGATGAGGGTGCTGCCTTCGGTAGCCAATGGTTTGCCCATTGCCAACAACGGCGGCAAATTTTTATTCTCTTGCCCGGCAATGGCGACTAATTCGCGCCAACGGGACTGCACGGCCGTTAAGGTAACCGCCGTCACGGCCGTTTCTGCTTTTGGCGGCGGCGTCGTTCTGGGCATATCGGCCACATCCGGTTCCGGTGATAGCTGCGGTTCTGGTTCCGGTTTGGGTGCTGATTTGGGTGTTGGTTTGGGTGCTGGTTTTTTACTTTTGGGAACGGCCGTTTGCGATGTCGCCGGTTGAGGCACAGAGACAGCCGCCGGAGTAAAGGCAGGCATTGGGTCAGCAGGCAGCAGCTCAATAAAAGCCAACTCCAGTGGAAGCTGTGGCTGCCAGCTCGTCCCCGGAGAAACGGCCGCTTCATTAAAACGCTTCACGGCATCAATTAGCAGCGATCGCCGCGCCCGTCCGGCCTGTTCCCGCATTTTCTCCACCTGTTCGGCCGTGCCATCCACCACCAGCCCCGGCCCAGCCGCCTGCATCAGCAGCAAATCACGCAGATAGGCCACCATCTGGCGGCAAAATTGGCGCGGGTCTGTCCCGGAAGCCAGTGCATCCTGAATAATCGCCAGACCGTCTGCCCCGTTGGCATCCAACAGCGTGTCAACCAAATCGGCAACGGCCGTATCCGAAGCCGTGCCCAGCACCATTTGTGCCCGCTCCAATGTAATGGTGTCATTCGGCGCAGTCACCAACTGGTCTAACAAGCTTTCTGCATCGCGGATACTGCCTGCACCTTGCCGGGCAATCAGTTGCAGGGCTTCCGGTTCAATCGTCAGCCCTTCTTTTTCTGCAATCCAGGCCAAACGATTCACAATTTCACTCTGCACCAGCAAGCGAAAATTAAACTGCTGGCAGCGCGACTTGATGGTGGCCGGTACTTTGTGTTCCTCAGTGGTAGCCAACACAAATTTGGCATGCGGCGGCGGCTCTTCTAATGTTTTGAGCAGTGCGTTAAATGCGGCCGTTGACAGCATGTGGACTTCGTCGATGATGTAGACTTTGAAGCGGCCTTCGTTGGGGGCAAAGTTAATTTTGTCCCGCAAATCGCGGATGTCGTCTACCCCAGTGTTGGAAGCGGCGTCAATTTCAATCAAGTCCAGGAAACGGCCGTCGTTGATGGCCTGGCACACACTGCATTCATTACACGGCCGTTCCGCCGGGTCTTCATGCAGGCAGTTCACCGCCTTCGCCAACAAACGGGCAGACGTCGTTTTACCCGTCCCGCGTGGACCACAAAACAGGTAAGCATGCCCTACCCTGTCTGAAGCCACACTGTTTTGCAGCGTACGGGTAACATGCTCCTGGCCAATAACTTCTTCAAAGCGGGCTGGCCGCCATTTACGATAGAGTGCTTGGGACATA
>CAZRIB010000681.1:0-1759 GCA_964600035.1 uncultured Ardenticatenaceae bacterium
TTTCAATATAAAATGGCGGGAAGGAGTGTAAATAAAATGCCTGTTAATGAAAGCAAGGTCACGATTTTGGATATAGCGGAGAAGGCGAATGTGTCGCCAAGTACGGTTTCGCGGGTTTTGCGGAATTCTGCGGGAGTGGCGGCAAGAAAGCGTGAGGCTGTGCTGCAGGCAGTAACGGAGCTGGGGTACCGGCCAAATGTGTTTGCCCAGAGTTTGGCGAGTGGGCAGTCGATGACGATTGGGGTGCTGACGCAAAATTTTGGCAGTCCCTTTTATGACGGTATTTTGGAAGGGATTTTGCTGGGGTTGGACGAGAGTGATTATTGGCCTTTGTTTGCAGACGGCCGTTGGCAGACAGATTTTGAGCTGAGAGGGTTGGATTTTTTACTGCAGCGGCGGGTAGATGGCATGATTTTGGTGGGGGGCCAGATTCCTGAAGAAAGGTTGCAGCAGGTGGCGAAGGCGATTCCGGTGGTGGCTGTGGCGCGGAAGCTGAATTCGATGCCGGAGAATTGTATTTATTTGAAGAATTATGAGGCGGCTTATCGGGCGACGCAGTATTTATTGGAGATGGGGCATCGGGATATTGCGCATATTACGGCGGCTGTGCCTTATTTGGATTCGGTGGATGATATTGCGCAGCGTTTTCGGGGGTACAGGCAGGCGCTGTTGGATGCGGGACTGGAGCCGGATCCGCGTTTGATTGTGGAGGGGACGCTGCTGCAGCAGTCGGGTGTGTTGGCGGTGGAGATGTTGTTGTCGCGGGGACGGCCGTTTAGTGCCATTTTTGCGGCGAATGACCAGACTGCTTTTGGGGCGCGGCTGGCTTTGTACCGGCGGGGTATTCGAGTGCCCCAGGATGTGTCGCTGGTGGGGTTTGATGATGAGGCGTCGGCAGCTTATATGGTTCCGCCTTTGACAACGGTGCGCCAGCCATCTGTGCAAATGGGTCAGGAAGCGGCGAAGGCGATGTTGGCTATGCTGGCAGGCCGTGAACCGGTGTTACCGGTTTTTGAAGGGGAGTTGATTGTGCGGGAGTCTGTGGCGCGGGTGACCCGGTAGGTGCGTTTGTTTTTTATGCCGGTTTTTGGGCAACAAGTTGGTCGGTGACACGGCCGTTACACCCCCTGTCTGTTTGTGACAAGTGAATATGCCACTCTGCAAAGGCACTTTTTAGTTCGCCTGGTTCCAGATAGTAATGGGGGTCTGGTGTGTTGGGGCTGGGGCGCAGGAAGGTTTCGAACAGCAGCCAGCCGCCGGGTTTGAGTGCCTGCCGATAAATGGCAAAGGTGTGTCTTTCCAGATAGCGAAAGTTGACGATGACATCGAAGGTGTTGGGGGGCAGCCAGAGGGTGGTCAGATCGAGAACGGCCGTTTCTAAAAATAACCCCTCAGATGCAGCTTGCTGCTTTGCCAGCCTTAGCCCAACTTCTGCAATGTCCAGGGCGATGACGTGCAGGCCGTGCCGGGCCAGCGCCTGCCCGTGCAGGGCGACACCGGCGGCTGCATCCAGCGCCAGGCCTTGTTTGGGGAGCCGGGGCAGCCATTGGGTGAGCAGGGGGCGAGGAGAACGCTTTAGCCAGGCAGTCCCTTCTTGCTGGTAACGGCCGTTCCATTTCACAGCATCTGCATGTTGAGTCATAGGATCCTCATTCAGTAATCTGTATTCAGTAATCCGTGTACTAGTGGCAGCAGCAAATTGGACAGGGTTTGGTAGCTGTAATGCCTCATGCCCAGCTCATAATTGTGTGCCACAATA
>CAZRIB010000682.1:0-1756 GCA_964600035.1 uncultured Ardenticatenaceae bacterium
GCACAATATCCAGCACAATCTGCTTGCCCTCACGCAAATGCTCAAAATTATCCAGCACCAACAGCATCTGCTTTTGCCGTAAATAATCGAGTAGTTGTGTTTTTAGCGGGGCAGAGCCAGTCAAGCGCAAATCCAAAACAGTGGCAATTTCAACGGCCACCGCCTCATTCACATCATCATCCTCGGCATCCAGGTCAGCCAATTCAACAAACCACACCCCATCCCGGTATTGGCTTAAACGACTGCGGGCAATTTCCAAAGCCAGCCGGGTTTTTCCCACGCCCCCCTGACCACGAATCGTGATTAATCGGCACCAGGGCTGATCAAAACGTATGTGTATTTCTTGCCGAACCGCTTTCCGGCCCAGGAATTGGTCGTAAGCAGCCGGTAAGTTATGACGAACTTGAGAATCAACTGGCACAGGAGCCGGAGCATGAGAAGCGGCAGGTGGGGTAAAAGAGTCAGAAATTGCATTCTGAATCAAGCTGGTTAATTTTTGAGAAGGGGAAATGCCTAACTCTTTGTTGAGCAAGTCGGCGCACTGTTCATAAAATGCAGCCGCGTCTGCCTGTCTATTCGCCTTTAGCAATAACTTGATGCGTAAATAATAGGCATCTTCATCTAAGTTATCTACTTGCAGCCAGCCATCGGCCACTTTTAGCCCATAGCCAATATCCTCTATGGACAAGGCATACTTGCCTAATTTGCGGTAAGCATCAATCACCTGGCTGCGGATGTTTTCCCGTGTGGTCGTCATCCACTCTGTAAAGCGGGGGGCATCAGTTAAGTAAAAATCAGCCAGAAAATCTCCACGATAGGCATCTAAGGCTTCCTGAACAATTTTTGCTTTTTCTGGTGCATCAATATGCCGGATGGCGGCCAATGTTTGCTGTAATTCGGCCGAATCCACATGCCACCCAATTTCAGGAGAGGGCGCTAATGTCTTCCGCGAAGCGACAAACACGTCACCCACTTGTTTCCGCAGCCTGGATAAGACGGTGCGTAAATTGCTTAATGACTGGCTGGTAGAGTTGGCATCCCACAACAAATCAGCCACAACATCACGTTGTTGTGCCTGACCGGTTTGCGCTAAATATATAAGTAAAGCCGCTTCTTTTTGACTGCGAAATTGGGTGAGTGGCTTACCATCTTTTGATAGTAAGACGTGCCCCAGTAAATTAAACGACAGCATTTAATCTCTCCAACAACATAATTAATCGAGACGATTAAAAATTTGGTGTCTGTATAGTGAGCAGCGAGAAAAGTTATGAACAAGAAGCATATTTTTAGGGTTGCAGCTGGTGGATGGTCATGGGTAACGGCCGTTTCCCTTTCCACGCACACCCAATCAGTAACTGTTTTTCATGATGCAACATGCAACTTCGTACCATCTTTTATATTCCTAAAAACAAATCGCCTATACAGCCACATATCGTAGAAGAGATTCCCTTTACTCTCTATTCCTGCCGTTTCGTTTCAAGTATGACATAACATCAATAAACCTGGGGGAGTAATGTATAAGAATGTTAACACAGCGCCCTTACAAGCCCCCTTACACGTCACCTTATTTTAGGATTATGAAACAAATTATCACCAGCCATTTGTACTACCAAAAGAAAAAGGAGAGACCATACAGCCTCTCCTAAAACGATTCATGAAAACAGTTTCGTTTTATGTAAACGGCAAGTTATCCGCGACAATACCTACTACTCAGTCACATGTGAAATGAGGGATTAGATTGGTTCAATCTCGGAGA
>CAZRIB010000683.1:0-1753 GCA_964600035.1 uncultured Ardenticatenaceae bacterium
AAACCAGCCACCATCTATCAAGTACACTATTATGCCTGGTAGTTATGACAAAAGCACCAACAGCAATTGTGCAATCAATATCTTGGTGATAGTAGCTATTGGGAAAACCAGAGCATAGCCAATGTTGGGAAATTCATTGTCAGTTTGTTCCAATGAGTACCCCAGCACGGCCGGTTGGGTTTGCAAAGCCGCCAACATGCCAATGAGCATGGCATAAGGAATTTTCAGCACTTTGTATCCAACCCACAAGGTTAAAAATGCGGCCGTTAACGTAATAGCTGCCCCGGCAAAGAAAATGGTAATACCGCCGCTTTCGGCCAGGGTATTGACAAAAGTATAACCGGAGCGAATACCAATCCCCGCCAACAGTAAAATTAACCCGATTTGACGCAGTGTCAGGTTGGCGCTGTAGGGCAATGTCCACACAATTGGCCCGGTACGGCGCACAGCCCCCAATACCAATGCCACCAGCAAAGGCCCCCCTGCAAAACCCAGCTTAAATGTTACACCGCCGGGCAGCGGAATGGGGATGAGGCCAATGAGCAGCCCCAGGGTTAACCCCAGACCAAAGGAGAGCAGGTTGATTTCGCTCAAGGCTTTGTAAGAGTCGCCAAACAGTTCGCTTAGTTCTGGCATGGCTTCGCGGCGGCAAACCACCCGCACCCGGTCGCCAAGCTCCAGCACGGTGTCTCCATGTGCCAGCAGGTCAATGTCGCCGCGCCGGACACGGGTGATGATGGCGCCGTATGTTTGGGGAATGCGCAGTTCTGCCAGTGTGCGCCCGGTAACGGCCGGATTGGAAACAAAGATGCGCCGGTAGTCGTATTGGCTGCGGTCGAGTTCCAACTGCACGTCCATTAGTTCGCCAATGTGGGGAACGACTCTGTCAACTTCGTCGGGCGTGCCAATGATGCTGAGGATGTCGCCAATTTGCAAAATGGTGTCGCTGGTGGCAAGCATGAGTTCGTCGCCGCGCTGGAGACGGCCGAAAACGACATCCCAATTGTTGCTGTGGCGCAGATGAGAAAGGGTGTGTTGGGTCACGGCCGTTTCCGTCACCCGCACCGTCCGGTTATACAAATCTTGCTCCACCAGATGAAAGCCACGCATCGATTTGGCCTCTTCCACATAATCAATCTTCCAAACCCGCTGCATAATCGTAATAGCCAACAACATCCCCAAAACACCCATCGGATAAGCCACCGAATAGCCCACAACCGGCAGTGCCAACAGATGATCCAGTTCACTGGGGGGTGCAGTTTGGGAAATGGTATCCAGCAGGCCAGCCAGAGCGGGCGTGTTTGTCAGACTGCCGGCAAACAAACCGGCCGTTACCGCCGGGTGGAAGTTAAGCAAAAAGTGGGCTGTTACAGCAACGGCCGTTGCCGCCAACAGCATCACCACCACAAACACATTATCCCGCAGCCCCTTACGCCGAAACGACGCAAAAAAGCCCGGGCCGCTGCTCAAACCAATGGTGTAAACAAAAATCACCAAACCAAACAAAAACACAATATCCGGCAGTTTCAAATCCGGGTGCAGCGCCCCGGCCGCCAGCCCCACAAACAACACAGCCGCCACCCCCAAACTGCTGCCCTTCACCTTAATTCGGCCAATCAAATACCCAACAGCCGAAACCATAAACAACAACAAAAGCGGATTATCAATCAATAATTGAATCATATTACCTCAGCCATCCTCTTCTTTTTTCGTTAATTGAGCTAAATGGCTTTCATACACCACATCATACCGG
>CAZRIB010000684.1:0-1742 GCA_964600035.1 uncultured Ardenticatenaceae bacterium
CCCGTAAATTTGTGTGTGCCTGTTTATCGGGCATCTCCCCCCACAACAGTGAGGCTAAAAACTCCCGCCGGTGTGGTTCATTGGCGTGGATGGTCAGATAGGCCAGCAGTGCCCGGATTTTCGCCGAGCGAAAGGTGAGCTGCGCCCCGTCAAATTGCACCGAAGCTCCCCCAAAAAGCTGAATGGTAAGCATCCTGATCTGTTGTGGTTACGAATTGGTTACGTTTGTCCGTTAGGCTATGGTAACAATGGCCGACCAAGATTTCAAGGAGATCATCAATCACCAGGTTTATTTATTGCGCTTGCAGCGAAAAAACCAAACCGGCCAATGGGTCATTTCTCTGCAACCGGCCTGGGAAAGCAGGCAGCGCGTCTTTACCGATCTGGACAGCCTGACCATTTACCTCCATGAGCAAATGTCTGGCAATCGGGAACAAGCCAATGAACAAGAGTAATGTTATGTCAAATACAGGAAAATTTTTGTCAGTATTGTTATTTTTGATGTTGGCAGTCAGTGCGATTTTATCGGCGCTGCCCGCTGCTGCCCTGCCGCCCCGCCCCACGCCTATTCCCACACCCCAGCCCGTGCCGCGCGGCGGCCTGATTACCCTCACGGCCGTCACCGAGCATCCCATTTCCCCTGACCTGTGGACGCGGGTGCAGTGGCAAGACCGGCAAGGCGATTGGCATGAAGTGGACGGCTGGCGCGGCGCCTTTGGCCATGACCTGACCGTCACCTGGTGGGTGGCTCCGGAAGACCTGGACACCGGCCCCTTTCGCTGGCTGGTTTACGCCGCCGCAGACAGTGACGAAATCATTGCCATTTCCGCCCCGTTTGACCTGCCACCCGCACCCGGACAGACAACGGCCGTTACCGTCACTCTACCCACCGAGTAACAACCACCCATAGCCCACCACAAGAGGAATAAGCCATGAAAAACAGACGCCAACCTGCCGCCATCGTCGTCTTCATCACACTCATCTTCTCTTTGTTTGCCATACGGCCGTTATCCCTTTGGGCCGAACCCGCCGCCCGCGCCGTGCAGGCCGCCTGGCAGCAGGCCAACGACATCGGCCAATACCGGTTTGCCGCCGAAATCGTCCAAACCACCCGTCCCCTGCCCACCCTGGCCAACGCCGGTAAAAGCAGCCAGACAGAACGGCTCTACATCGAAGGCAGCACAGATACCGCCGCCGAGAGCATGAGCCTGAAGCTGTGGTCAGAGGGGGGCAGCGCGGCGCTGGGGCAGGGGGCTGTTGAGATACGTGTGGCCGACGGCCGTACCCTGGGGCGCGTCAACAATGGCTCCTGGCAAGAAGTGGACAACATGACCGACTTCTTTGCCCCCAACGGCGATCCGCTGCAATTCCTCAACACCGCCGAACAAATCACCGAACTGGGGCGGGAAAACCGGGGCGGCGTCAACGTCACCCGCTACAGCTTCCGCATCAACAGCGACGCCTTTGCCCGGCAGATGCGCCGCCAGTTTGAGGAACAACTGGCACAGGATGGCGCGCCGCTGCCGCCCGGCATCGAACTGGACGTGCCCCGCCTCTACGCCGGTATGGACGACCGGGGCGAATTATGGCTCAGCGACGACGGCCTGCCCCTGCGCCAAATCATCACCCTGACATTCCCCCCGTCCGGACAGGAACAGGTCAGTGCCGAAATCCGCACCGATTTTACGGAATGGGGCGCGCCCGCCACCATTGCTGCCGCTTCTGGCCGGACAACGGCCGTT
>CAZRIB010000685.1:0-1724 GCA_964600035.1 uncultured Ardenticatenaceae bacterium
CAATGAACAAAGGGGTATCACTGTGGTAAAAAAACAGATTGCATTGTTGACCAGCTTTTTATTACTGGCAGTTGTTTTGTCATTTGCAAAAGAAGGGGCAGCAGCAGGCGAAACGGCCGTATCCCAGCCACCCATCGCCCAAGACACCCCGCCCTTCCTTATCCAGGCCAACCAAACCATACAAGCAGGCAGCCAAACCTTCCCCGACCTGTCCACCTACGTCCAATCCGACTACTTCCAGCAAAACGGCCTGCGCTGCGGCACCCAAACCCCGCCAGAACTCCTTTCCCAGGCAGCCAACCCCGGCGACTGCACCCTGTCCCAAACCATCCTCCAGTCCGAATATTGGCTGGGCACACAAACCTACCTTGTTATCCCCATCGTCTTTCATGTCATTACCAAAAGCGATGGTACAGGCAGCCTGTCCGACCAAACCATCCAGGACCAAATAAACGTGCTAAACCGCGATTTTGCCGGAATGGATGCCGGTATTGGCGGTGCTGATGTCCGCATTCAATTCAAATTGGAAGCCATCACCCGTACCACCAACGATAATTGGTTCAACGACACCAGCGAATTTGCCTACAAAAGCGCCCTGGCCTGGGATCCCAACAAATATCTGAATGTTTACTCAAATGCAGCTTCTGGCTATCTGGGATACGCCTACTTCCCACAAAGTGCGGCTGGCACATGGTACGATGGCGTAGTTGTCCTCTATCAAGCTGTGGGTGGGCGCAATCAAGGCTTCTTCCCATACGACCAAGGGCGCACACTCGTTCATGAAATAGGACATTATTTTGGGTTGTACCACACATTTGAAGGGGGCGGCTGCTATTCCGGTTATACCAGCGGAGACTTAATCAATGACACCAACAGCGAGAATACTGCACACTACTCTTGTGGCGTTCCCAGCAGCAGCTGCGGTACACCAGACCCTTTAGACAATTTTATGAATTACACCGATGATGCCTGTATGACCCAGTTCACCCAGGAGCAGGCAAATCGAATGGTTTGCAGCATTCTCAATTACCGGCCTCAGTTATACACCCGCATTGACTTATTTGCGTTAACCGAACAAACATATTTGCCTGCCGTTAGTCGCTAAGTAAGCGTTTGTGCATAAAATACCTTCTAACTTATTAACCATTAACGTTGATCATTATTTGTCGGAGGAGAGCAGCGTGAAAAAGAAAGCATTCTGGATTTTATTGATTATGTTGGCATGGGGAACGGTGGGCTGTTCCAGCCGGGCAGCAGAAATTACCTGCACAGTAGAATGGCGATCTGATGCGTCATTGGATGCAGAGGAGCGGGAAACCATTGTGCTGCGTGATGTGGAAGGGTCAGAAAGTGTGACTTTGCGTGATTTGTCGTTTCATGCGGAGTATCAGCCTGGTAATGAGGTGCGGATGCGCAGCTTGCGTGTGTGGGTGACACCGCCGGTTGGCAGCCCGGAGTTGATGTCACAGGTGTATGATTTGCCCAAGGACAGCGGCCCAACGGATCAATTTTTGGAAACAGGGTTTACGGGTAAAACGTTGTTTTATAATCCAGACCCGTTGAGTGATTCCATTTTGCAATATTACTGCTCGGTTTCTGGCTAATTGGCAGTCGTTGGCACTGTTTTTGGTTGATTTGGCAGTGGTTACGGCCGTAGGTAACACTACACTTAATCGTGGTGGTGCATTGTCGGGCATTGAAATGCCCTGCTGTAAATTAGAAAC
>CAZRIB010000686.1:0-1712 GCA_964600035.1 uncultured Ardenticatenaceae bacterium
CTGGGCGTTGGCGGGCTGTTTGGCTGGGTGTGGTGCTGGGGGTGGTGGTTACGGCCGTTCTTGGCATTGGGGCTGGCGTTTGGTTCTTCCTGAATGCCCCCACCATTTTGCCCGGCACGGCCGTTTTGGGTGTGGAAATTGGCGGGCTGACGGAAGGAGAAGCCGCCGGGCGGCTGGCCGCAGATTGGCAGGCGCGCCAAATTTGGCTGAATGCTGGCACGCTGTCCGTAACGGCCGTTTCTCCCGACGACCTGGGCATCACACTGGATGCACAGGCAACTGCCCGCCGCGCTTACCAACAAACCCGCTCATTCGATGGCTTGTTGGCCTGGCTGCAAGGCACGCCGCCGCAGGCTGTCCCCATCTGGCAAATTAATCTGGATGTGGCACGGGCAAAGCTGGCAGAGCTGGCTCCTCAATTTGAACAAGCGCCAGTCAATGCCGGTATTCGCATCGAAAACGGCCGTGTTGTTACCACACCGCCCATCTCCGGGCAGGCGCTGGATGTAGATGCCACCATAAACTGGCTGGCCTTGCACGCCGCCGATGCGGTAACAGGCGGGCAGGTTCCGGTTTTTCTGCAAAGCACACAGCCCGCCATTATGGATGTGGCACAGGCAGTGGCTGAAGCAGAACGCCTTTTGCAGCACACCGTCACCCTGTCTGCGTATGATCCGGTGACGGATGAAACGTTTACGGAATTGATAACGCCTGCGGTGTGGGGCAGTTGGCTGACGCTGACGGTGCAGCCCGGTTCGCTGACGGATTTTCGCTGGACGCTGGATGAACAAAAAGCGGGGGAGGCATTGGCCGCCATTGCAGCAGGCTGGGGAAACGGCCGTCGCTTTGACACGGATGCTGTGGTAACGGCCGCTGCCCAGGCCATCCAAACACAGGAAACGGCCGTGCATACCCGCCTGTACCACACAGACCGCACCCACATTGTGCAGGCAGGCGAAACATTAGCCAGCATTGGCCGCCGCTACGGCATCCCCTACCCCTGGATTCAACAGGCCAACCCCGGCGTAGAAAATCTCGCCGTCGGCCAAACCCTCACCATCCCCTCGCCGGATGTGATGCTGCCGCTGCCTGTGGTAGAAAACAAGCGCATCGTCGTCAGCATCAGCGAGCAGCACACCTGGGTGTATGAAAACGGCACACTGAAATGGTCGTGGCCGGCCAGCACAGGCATCGATGACAGCCCTACTGCGCCGGGTGTTTTTCAGGTGCAAAGCCATGAACCACTGGCTTATGCCGCCAATTGGGATTTGTGGATGCCTTCGTTTATGGGGATTTACCGCCCGGTTCCCACAGCCGATTTTATGAATGGCTTTCACGGTTTTCCGTCCCGCAATGGCAGCCAGCTTTTGTGGACGGGGAATCTGGGCACAAAGGTGACGTATGGCTGTATTTTGCTTTCTTCGGAGAATGCGGCACTGTTGTATGACTGGGCGGAAGAAGGGGTGGTAGTGGAGATACGGCCGTAAACGGGGGATGGGGTAAGAGCACGATGCACCGTGTTACAGCCCTCAACACTATCACACCCGGTCATGGTAAGGGCGAGCCGACGGCTCACCCCTACCCGTTATCCGTTTTCCGTGTATGCTGCCTCTGGTAATTTCGTCGGAATACGGTATACGGACTTCGGGTTACGTGTTCCCGCTTGCCGGGATTTTTGTTTTTCTACCACTATCCGTATTCAGTAATCCGTT
>CAZRIB010000687.1:0-1708 GCA_964600035.1 uncultured Ardenticatenaceae bacterium
GAAAAAATGGTCAGGTTTGTCACCCCATTCAGCCTCCCCCTTTATATTGCATCAGGAATTGCGCTTATTCTAACTTTTTATGGTTGGAAAAATCGCCAAAAGCCAACTGGCCGTTCATTTACCCTTTTAATGGGGTCAGTTTTTTGGTGGTCATTTGGATATGCGCAAGAATTAAACGCCCAAAATTTTGCCACCCAACTTCTCTGGGCAAAATTGCAATACGCGGGCATTGTGCTGTGCCCTATTGCGTGGGTGTTTATTACCAGCCGCTACGCTTCAATGGATAAATGGCTGCGAACAAAACGGCCGTATTACCTTCTCACCCTGCTTGTCCCCATCATTACCCTTACCCTTGTCTGGACAAACGAAAAACACGGCCTCATTTGGTCACAAATCAATGTTGTTGGCCAGGGTCATTTCCAATTATTGGATGTGTCACACGGTTGGTTCTTTTGGGTACATTCTGCCTATTCCTACGGGCTAATCTTCATTGGCACATACCTCATTACACGCCGCTATTTCCAGGCCAATGCCATTTACCGCCTACAAACGCAGTCCATGCTCATTGCCATTTTTTTGCCCTGGATTAGCAACTTAATTTATCTATCCGGCCTGAACCCCTTTCCGGCGTTAGACTTAACCCCATTTGCGTTTGTTTTAAGCGGCACAATCATGGCCATCAACCTCTTCCGCTACAACTTTCTCAAAATCACCCCGGCGGCTTATGACACCATTGTGCAACAGTTACAAGACCCGGTCTTTGTGCTGGATGCAAAAGGGTTAATTATCGAGGTGAACAGTGCTGGCCGTGCGTTATGGCCAGAGGATAAAACGGATGTCATCGGGCAGCCAATTACTAAAATACCTGTGTTGGCAAATGTATTGTGTGAAAAGGAGAAACGGCCGTTACCCGATGAAATCACCATCCAAAAAGAAGGGCAAACGCGCCATTACGAACTTTCCATTCAACCCATTCGTACACATACTACCCAGGACATCGGGCAAATCGTCGTTCTTCATGACATTACCCTGCACAAAGAGCAGACCAAAGCCTTGCAAGAAGCCAAAGAAACGGCCGAATCTGCTGCCAAAGCAAAATCGCAATTTTTGGCAAACATGAGCCACGAAATTCGCACCCCCCTCAACGCCGTCGTCGGGATGGGGTCATTGCTGGCAGAAACAGAACTCACCGGAGAGCAAAAAGAACTGCTAGATACCGTTGTACGCAGCAGCGACCAGTTGTTAGCCGTCATTAACAACCTCCTCGACTACTCCCAAATGGAGTCAGGCGCATTGCAGCTAGAGAAACGGCCGTTTTCCCTAAGAGATTGCCTCAACTCCTCAGCAGCCATCATCACCCCGGAAGCCTTAGACAAAGGCCTACAGATAAACACCCGCATCCCGGAAAACCTCCACGACACCTACATCGGCGACGCCGTCCGGCTGCGGCAAATTCTCATCAACCTGCTCCAAAATGCCGTCAAATTCACCGAAGAAGGGTCTGTCACCATTGAAGCCAACTACCACACCGAAAGCCAGCGGCTCCAAATCAACGTCATAGACACAGGCATTGGCATTCCATCCGAAAAACAGACGCAAATTTTCTCCTCATTCGGACAGCTTGATGATTCCATGACCAGAGAATATGGCGGACTGGGTTTAGGATTGGCTATTAGCAGCCACCTGTGCCGGCTCATGGGCGGAGAAA
>CAZRIB010000688.1:0-1701 GCA_964600035.1 uncultured Ardenticatenaceae bacterium
GCTGGCTTTACGCACTTTTATCTGCACACTGTCGCCGCAGCGCATCATCCTGGGCGGCGGAGTGATGGCGCAGCCCCAACTGTTCCCATTGGTGCGGCAAAAGACGCTGGCCGCGCTGAACGGCTACGTGCAGTCACCCGCCATTTTGGAACAGATTGACAGTTACATTGTGCCGCCGGGGTTGGGGAACCGCGCCGGGGTGTTGGGCGCGATGGCGTTGGCACAGCAGGCCTTTTCCAGTCAATAAACAGGTATTTTGTGAAGAAAAATAATCCTCGTTTGACCTTGACCCGGCAGGATGTGCGGCGGTTGGCCATTGCCCGCCAACATTTGGCCGATGACGTGCCGCAGCCCATGCTTGACGTGGTTCGTGATTTGGGCTGTTTGCAGCTTGATCCCATTCGGGCGGTGGAGCGGACGCATTTGTTGGTTTTGTGGAGCCGGTTGGGCAATTTTGACCGGACGGATTTGGCGCGGCTGCGCTGGCAGGAGCGGGTGCTGTTTGAGTATTGGGCACATGCGGCTTCTCTGGTGTTGACGGAGGAGTTTCCGGTGCATTTTTGGCGGATGGCGCAAAAACGGCAGCATCCATTGGGGGAACGGGGCTTTGGGCAGGAAACGGCCGTTGCCGAAACACTCCGTGCCCACATTTTACAGCGGCTGGCAGAGGAAGGGCCTTTGTTTGCTCGCGATTTCGAGAGCAAGGCTGGCATTAATCGGGATTCGCGGTGGTCAAACGGCCGTTTTGTGAATCGGCTGCTGCACATTTTATGGCAGCAAGGCATTGTCATGGTGGTAGGGCGAGACGGGCTGCACCGGCGTTGGGGGTTGGCCGAAGCCTTCTTGCCAGATTGGACACCCCGCGAGGCGTGGGATGACGAAGCCGTTTGCCGGTTTGCGGCGCAAAAAGCTGTGCGGGCATTGGGGGCGGCATCAGCAAAGCAAATCAGGCAGCATTACACACGCGGCCGTTACCCACAGTTGGCTAAGGTGCTGCGTGCGTTGGTGAAAGAGGGCGTTTTGCTGGAAGTGGATGTGTGCGGGCCAGACGGTCTGCTGCCAGGGCCTTATTTTGTGCATCGGGATGATTTGGCGCTGCTGACGGAGCTGCAAAATGGGGCATGGTCGCCCCGCACAACACTGCTTTCGCCTTTTGATAATTTGATTTGCGACCGTGAACGTACGGAGGCGTTGTTTAATTTTTATTTTCGGATAGAGATATACGTACCAAAGGCAAAGCGGGAATTTGGCTATTATGTGCTGCCCATTTTGCATGGGGACAGGTTGATTGGTCGCGTTGACTCGAAGATGGATCGAAAGACGGGGAAGCTGCATCTTTTTAATGTGTATGCAGAGGATGGTGCGCCGGGTGGGGCGGCGGTGGTAACGGCCGTTTCCGATGCCATCGAGTCGCTTGCCCGCTTTTTAGGGGCGATGGAGATCGTTTGGGGGAATGTACCGGCTGTGTGGCGTGGTATTCAGGGCTGACGGCGGCTGCTTAATTGGGTAAGGTGATGGGCAACAGCCCGGCGGAGCAAGGGGGCTTCTCTTTACTCTCTGCGTGACTTTGTGATTCTCCGTGTTGCTCTGTGTTCCTGCTGCTTCGCCGCTACAAGCCTTTTTGAAATAGCAAGGGCAGCATCTTTAAAATTGGACTTGACTTTCACGCTGCGTCATAGTGTAGCATAAAGGCACAAGAGG
>CAZRIB010000689.1:0-1686 GCA_964600035.1 uncultured Ardenticatenaceae bacterium
CCGGCCCTGAGCGTTTCCGGCAGGTGTATGAGCAGTTGGCGGCAGAAGGGGCAGCGGAGATTTTGTCTATCCACATTTCGGAAACGTTGAGCGCAACGGTGGACATGGCACGAACAGCGGCGAAAGAGGTGGTGGGAACGGCCGTTACCGTGCTCGACTCCGGCCAACTGTCGCTGGGAATGGGTTTTATGGTAGAGCGCGCCGCAGAACTGGCCGCCTCCGGGGCAAAAATGGCCGACATTAAGGCACAGTTGGCCGAATTGGGGCGGCGCATTCACGTTTTTGCCGCCATAGACACGTTGGAATATCTGCGGCGCAGCGGCCGGATGAACGGCGTTATTGCCGGAATTGGCAGCCTGCTTCAGCTCAAGCCCCTGCTTAAAATGCACCAGGGCGTGGCTGCTTCAGAGCGGGTGCGCACCTTGACCAGCGCGTACCAACGGCTGCTGGCGCTGCTGCAAGATGCCGCGCCATTTGAACGGGTGGCATTGGTGCATACCCATTCCCCGGTGCGCGCCGCCGAAGTGCAGCAAATGGCCGCCCATCTGCTGCCCGACAATGTCTTGTCGGTGGACATCACCCCGGTGTTGGGCGCACATTTGGGGCCAAATGCAGTCGGTTTTGCCTGCGTGTCTGCCCCCTAAATTGGTTCAATCTCCAAAGATTGAACCAATCTTGCGAAGTTATTTGATTAACATCCCTAAACAGGTGGCGGGTAAAAAACCTGCAAATTTGTGATTTGTAACTGCCTGTTTACTTTGCGTTCTTCCGCGTCCCTCGCGGTTTTTAGGAGATAAAAATGAAAATTGCCAAAATAACAGCCGGTTTAGGCGTACTGGCGATGGGGGCTGTCCTCATTTATGCATTTACGGCCGGTGACTTTAGGGCAGAAGGCGGCCAGTTGTTAGCGATGCCCTGGGGCATTGTCTCGCTGGTAGATTTGTACGTGGGTTTTACCTTGTTTGCCGGTTGGATTGTGTACCGGGAAGAATCGGTGTGGCGGGCGGGGGTCTGGATTGTTTTGTTGATGACGCTTGGCTTTTTCATTGGCAGTTTGTATGCCCTCATCGCGCTGGTTCAGAGCGGCGGGGATTGGCAGCGTTTTTGGTTAGGTAAAAGGAGTGGACAAAATGGATAAAAGAGAACGGATGGCCTGGATTGCCTTACCTGTTGTGGTTTTGATTGGGGCCGGTGTGGCCTGGGCGGGCAGCCAGGGCAGTGTGATGGCGTTGGGTGTGCCGCTGTTTGCGCTGGCGGTGGGGCTGGCTTACCTCATTCAATGGGTGGCGTTTGTGCCTGCTTACCTGCGCCGCACGGAGAAGTTTTTTGACCTGACGGGCAGCCTGACGTATATCTCGGTGACGGTACTGGCGGTGCTGCTGAATCCAGCGCGTAACGGCCGTTCCCTCCTCCTGGTCGCGCTCGTGGTCATTTGGGCGGGGCGGCTGGGGCTGTTTTTGTATCGTCGGGTGCACAAGGCAGGGAAAGACGGCCGTTTCGACGACATCAAGCAATCCTTCCCCCGCTTCCTGATGACCTGGACCCTACAAGGGTTGTGGGTGACCTTCACCGCGGCGGCGGCGTGGGCAGCCATTGCCAGCAGCCAGGAACGGCCGTTAGGCTGGGTGGCACTGGTGGGGTTCCTCGTCTGGGCGTTTGGCTTTGCCTTTGAAGTGATTGCCGACA
>CAZRIB010000690.1:0-1674 GCA_964600035.1 uncultured Ardenticatenaceae bacterium
GCCCGGCGAGAAACCGGATCGACACCGGCTGTTGGCTCATCCAAAAAGACCAGTTCTGGCCTGTGCAAAATGGCCGCCCCCAGTGCCAGCCGCTGCCGCCACCCGCCGGAAAGGTCGCGGGTCAATACTTTTTCGCGGCCAGCCAGCCCGGCAGAGTGGATGGCATTCTCGATGCGTTCGGTTAGTAAACGGCCGTTTAACCCATACGCCTTGCCATAAAACCGCAAATTTTCCAACACAGTCAGGTCGTTATACAAACTAAACCGCTGCGACATATACCCGGTACGCGGCCTGATTTTGTGTGCTTCTTTGGTCACATCCACCCCCAGCGTTTTTACCTGCCCGCTGGTTGGCGCAAGCAGCCCCAGCGCCATGCGAATGGTTGTTGTTTTGCCGGAGCCATTTGGCCCCAAAAAACCAAAAATCTCGCCCGGCTTAACCGAAAAGCTGATACCGGAAACGGCCGTAAAATCCCCAAACCGCTTCGTTAAACCCTGTACTTCCAAAGGAAAATAATCCGTCATCTTTCCAATCTCAAATCAAATCTAGTTCAGCGCCCGGCGCACAAAGCGCAGCGAATATCCAACAATCACCACACCCAAACCAAACAACGCCAGCACACTAGGCCAGAGCACATCCAGCCCGGCCCCTTTTATCAAAATACCGCGCAAAATGTTCAGCCAATGATGCGCGGGAACCAAATTAGCCAGCCACTGCACCACCTGAGGCATCGACTCAACCGGCGCGGCATACCCGGTAAACATAAAATCGACCATCCCCACCATCATCACCAGCAAAAACGCCTGGTGCTGATTGCGGGAAAGAATGGAAATGACCATCCCTTTGCTCAATTCCACCACCAAATACCCAAGTGCCAACAGCTCAAGCAGCAGCAGCGACCCGCGCACAGGCACAGCAAAGGCAAAATGCACCATCCCCAACATAAAGTTGAATGTCACCAGTCCGATTAAAATTACCGGCAGTGCCTTGCCCGCAATAATTTCCAGCGAGGAAAAAGGCATGACCAGCAGCTGCTCCAGCGTGCCCAATTCGCGTTCACGTGTGAGGCTGAGGGCGGCAAACAGCAGCACAATAAATTCCAGCATCAACCCCAATTCGGCCGGGACTGTGTAAAGAGCTTCGCTCAAATCTTCGTTGAACCAAACCCGCAGCCGGGGCGAAAAGCCGGCAAATTCGGTTTCGTCTACCCCCAGCCGCTGGATGGTTACCTGCTCGCTTAACCGGCTGACCGCGCCTTCTACAGCCCGCAATGCCGCCGAGGCTGGCACACTTTCTGCCCCATTCAAGATGACCATGAGGGTTGGGCGGCCTGTTGGGGCTGACATTTCCCGCTGAAAACCGGCAGGAATAATGACGGCGGCGTTTATTTGTCCCCGATCCATGCTGGTTCGAATGGTGTCCATGTTTTCGGCCGTGCCAATTAGTTGGAATGTTTCGGTGTTTTCCAGAAGGGTAACGGCCGTTCTGCTGGCCGCACTCACATCTTGATCCCATACCAACATCGGCAAATTCGTAATTGGCCGGGACGTCGCCCAACCAATCAACAGCAGTTCCGACACGCCGCCAACAATCATAAACAGTGGCAGCCACCAATCCCGCCGCAGATGAATAAATTCCTTAATCGTAATACTCAATACGCGATTTAACATAACA
>CAZRIB010000691.1:0-1656 GCA_964600035.1 uncultured Ardenticatenaceae bacterium
CCGCCGAAGAACGGGCAACCCAAATTGAGCAGGCAACCATTGGCGCAGGTGAAGTTCCCCTGCGTGTGGCACGGTTAAGCCGCGATGTTGCCAAAATTGCGCACCAGATTGCCAGCCTGGGGAATGCCAACGCCGTCACAGATGCGGCAGCGGGCGTTTTAATGGCACAGGCAGCCGTGCAAACGGCCGCTTTGAATGTGCGCATTAATGGCGTTACGCTAAAAAACAGTGAACTGGTGGCTTCCTGGCATGAAGAGCTGGATGCCATCGACAAGGAAATTAAGCAGTTGGTGGCCCAAACAATGGCCATTGCTGCAAAACGTGGAGGATTTTAGTTCTCTTGGAAATGTCACTTCATCAAAGCAAACGTTATCACATTGTTTGGGTGCTTTTGGGTTTGATGGCAGCCACGTTCGTGCTGTCTGCCTGCCAAAGTGCGCCTGTGCAAGAAGCCCATGCGGATATTGCTGCTGTTACGGAAACGGCCGTTCCCCAACCATCGCCTACCACTCTGCCTGTGGTGGTGACAACAATGGCAACGGCCGTGCCCACCCTCAACATGCCCTCCTTTGCACCGGCAGACCCCATTACCCCCACAGCTACCCAAACACCACCACCCCCAACCGAAGCCAGCATGGCCGCAGCAGAAAGCACAGCCACCCCCACCACCGAACCCACCGTCACAAACACCCCCATGCCCACCTTCACCCCGCCATCCCTGCCCCTTACCTCACCAGATGAACATTACTGGTTCCGGCGGCCTGTTCCAGATGGCGGCGTTGTCTGGACAGACAAGGTATACCCCTACGGCAGCACACGCGGCGGTGAATTACGGCCGCATCACGGCGTAGAGTTCTATGTCACCTACAACACAGAAATTTATGCAGCCGCCAGCGGTACAGTGGTTGTGGCCGGGGAAGACAACGAAACAGCCTATGGCCCGGAAACCAACTTTTATGGCAAACTGGTCGTCATTGAACACGATTCTCGCTGGCAAGGGCAGCCAGTTTACACCCTGTATGGTCATTTGAATGAAGTACTGGTTCAGGTAGGGCAAAAAGTTGACATGCAGGAGCTTATCGGCCTTTCTGGTGCAACCGGGGTGGCAGAAGGCCCACACCTGCACTTTGAAGTGCGCGTTGGTCAAAACAGCTATGCCAACACCCGCAACCCCATGCTCTGGCTGTATCCCTTCCCGGATTACAGCACGGTTGCTGGCCGTGTTACCTGGCCAGATGGCTCATTGGTAGAAGGCGCACCTGTTACCCTGCGCCGGATTGATGCCCCGTCGCCTTACCAGGCCACGACAACCTACACAGGCACCTCCGTTAACCCGGATACGGCTCTGCAAGAAAATTTTGTCATTGACGATGTCGCCGCCGGTTATTATGAAATTGAGGTCGATACGGGCAGTGAAAAGTACAAAGAGGAGTTTTGGGTGTTCCCTTACCGCACAGCTTTTGTAGAAATTGTGCTGGATGGCACGCCATAAGAGAATTGAGAATTAAAAATGGAGAATGGAGAATGGAGAATGTGAATCTCCGATCTCCATTCTCTTTATTCATTCATCTTCAATCTTCAATCTTGACTTTACCGAAAAAAGCAACCGCAGAGGCGCAAAGGACGCAAAGATTTAGAAGTTACCAGAGAAAAAAC
>CAZRIB010000692.1:0-1653 GCA_964600035.1 uncultured Ardenticatenaceae bacterium
GCAGCACAGCCCTGGGCTGAGGCGGTTGCCTGTGCCAACGGCCGTATTCTGGCAGTTGGCCGCAGTGACGAGCTGTTGTCTTTGGCTGGCCCCCAAACAGAGGTGATTGATGTAGACGGCCGTTTTGGGATGCCCGGCTTTACCGATGCCCATGTTCACTTTTTGCAATATGCCATGCGGCGGCAGCAGGTCAGCCTGTTTGGGGTGGCAGATTTTGCGGAAGTGCGGCGGCGAATTGAAACGGCCGTGTCCCAGGCAGAGCCGGGGCAGTGGGTAGTGGGCTGGGGCTGGGACGATAACTTGTGGGGATTCTTCCCCACTGCCGCCATGATAGACGACATCTCTCCGCGCACCCCTGTGGTGTTAGCCCGCATGGATATGCACACATGGTGGGCAAACAGCGCCGCAATGCGGGCGGCCAACATTACGGCTGCCACGCCAGACCCCATTGAAGCCAAAATAGACCGGGATGCCAACGGCCAGCCGGTTGGTTTGTTTCGGGAGTGGAATGCCATTAAGCTGCTGGAAGATGTGCTGCCCCAGCCAGACCCGCAGACATTGGCAGAATGGATGGCCGACACCATTGCCGAAGCGCACCGGTTTGGCATTACGGCCATCCATGACCAGCGTGTGGAAAATGAAGGCGCGTTGTCGTTTCAGGTGATGCAGGCGCTGCACAGGCAGGGACGGCTGGCTTTGCGTGTGCACAAGCATATTGCGGCCGATCATTTGCAGGAGGCGTTGACGCTTGGTCTGGCGCCGGGTTTTGGGGATGAGTTTTTGTGGCTGGGGCACATGAAGGCGTTCGCTGACGGGGCAATGGGGTCGCGCACGGCATTGATGCTTTCGCCGTATGAGGGTGAGCCGGACAATGTGGGGGTGTTGGTAACGCCGCCGGATGAGTTGTGGGAAACGGCCGTTGCCGCGGCACAGGCTGGTTTTCCCATGTCGGTGCATGCCATTGGCGACCGGGCTGTGCGCCAGGTGTTGGACGTGTTTCAGGAGCATGTGGCTGGAACAGGCGGCCAGCAAATTGCCATGCCTCATCGTATTGAGCATGTGCAGGTCATTCACCCGGATGATGTGGGCAAGCTGGCCCATCCCCAAATTGTGGCATCGGTGCAGCCCGTGCACATTTTAACGGATTGGCCGGTAGCCGACCGGGTTTGGGGCGATAGGGCACGGCTGGCGTATGCGTTTCGCACGCTGCTGGCGCATGGGGCACGCTTTGCCTTTGGTTCTGATGCACCTGTTGCGCCATTTAACCCGATGTTGGGGGTGTATGCGGCGGTGATGCGCCAGGATGAGCGGGGAAATCCGGCAGGCGGCTGGTATCCTGAGCAGCGGCTGACGATGGCGGAGACGCTGGCGGCGTATACGCTGGGGCCAGCACAGTTGGCGGGCAAGGGTGCAGTGCAGGGGTCGCTGACGCCGGGCAAGTGGGCAGATGTGGTTGTGTTGGACCGGGATTTGTTTGCTGTGACGGGGGCGGAAATTTTGGAAACGGCCGTGTGCTTGACTGTATTTAACGGCCGTGTTGTGTGGCGCGGGTGTTAGTCACTCCAAAAAATAGACAAAAAGCAAAAAAGGCGCTGGGGGGTCAGCGCCTTTTTGCCTATGAGGAGGAGAGTCCAATGAATGGAAGTGCTTGCT
>CAZRIB010000693.1:0-1630 GCA_964600035.1 uncultured Ardenticatenaceae bacterium
AGAGTTTATTCGTTTTTCCCTTTTTGTGCCCGGCTTTTACCACCAGCCAGCCCTTTCACTCTTGCTACTGGCAGTGTAAACAAAATGCCATTGTGTGCCTGTTCCAGATCACCAATTACTGATTCTGTTGCCGCAATAATGCGATCAACCTCTTCTTCCCCTTCTACAACAGTAAACAATGTGCGGTGACGCTCTTCTGATTTGCGTAAAAAGTCAGACAAGCTGGGCATTAGGGGAAAATCATCGCGAAATTGAAACTTTCTGGCACGGCCGAGTCCGGTACTTTCCAGAATCGTGACACCACCAACACCTGTTTCTTCCCAGGCATCCAGGATGTTGGTGCATTGATCGACATTATCAAGAACGAGTATGACCATAAAATACATGCTAATTTCCTCCTATGAGTTGGCAGGTTGAGCGGGAACATTTGACGACTGGTTGGCAAACACAGCCCGCAGCATGGGCGGTGTGACCAAAGTGGCAATAATGACCATGAAGACGATGATAGCAAAATCATCGGCTGAAATTAAGTTGAGTGAACGGGCAAATGAAGCAACAATGAGCCCCACTTCGCCGCGAGAAACCATACCAATGCCTAGCTGGAGGGCTTCCATACGGGGCAGGCCGGTAATGAGTGCCCCGCCGCCGCTGCCAATGATCTTGCTAAGAATGGCAACGATGGTTAGCACACCGGCAAACCACCAGGCATTGCCGGAAATGGCCGCTAAATTTACCTCCAGCCCAATGTTGACAAAAAAGATGGGCACAAAAAAGCCGTATGACAAAGCGGCAACGCCATGTTCGATGTTGTGTTTGTGGGGAGTTCTGGCCAGGAACAGGCCAACCAGGAAGGCCCCGGTGATGGCGGCCATGCCGCCCAGCACTTCTGCTGCCCAACCGTACAGTAAAACGGCTACAATGGCGAAGGCGATAAGACCTTGGCTGATAGGCAGGCGCTCGATACGGTTGGTAAGCCATGGCAGGATGTATGCGCCAACGAGGCTTGCACCTATCAGGTAGCCTACCATTCTTAGAATGGTGAGGGGGATGCTGGTTTCGCCTACGGCCGTTCCTACCACAATCGCCGAAACAGACAGCAGCAAAATGACCAAAATATCATCGAATACGGCCGCTCCCAAAAGAGCCAGCCCTACACGACTGCGCAGCACGCCCAGTTCAATCAACGTTTGCGCAGAAATGCTGACACTGGTTGCGGAAAGAGCCAGACCAATCATAAGCGACTCATTGAAGCCCGTGCCAAAGAGCTGGGCGACACCAACTCCTGCCGCAAACGGCACAATGACACCCAGCACCCCGGAAACGGCCGAAACCTTGCCTGCCTTCAACAAATCAGACAAATCCAGCTCAAGACCGGCCAACATCATCAGCAGCATCACACCCAACTCAGCCAACATCGTTATCGTTTCACCAAGATGGGCATCTCCACTAAAACCCGGCCAGACATGCAAAAAGTCCAGCAGTGTTGGGCCAAGCAGCAGCCCGGCAATCAGCTCACCCAGCACAGAAGGCTGCCCCAGCCGCGTGCTGATATAGCCACTCAACTTGGCCGCCACAATAATGATGGCTAATGCCATGATGAAGTTCAGAAATTCTTGTGTCATAGTTCTCC
>CAZRIB010000694.1:0-1604 GCA_964600035.1 uncultured Ardenticatenaceae bacterium
TGCTGCACTCACTTACTGGCCTTTCCTGCAATGACAACCACATATTCCCCACGTGGTTGGTTCTCTTTGTAATACGCAATCAGGTCAGAAAGGTTGCCAGTTTGGACGGACTCGAATAGTTTGGTCAATTCGTTGCACACGGCCGTTTCCCGGTCACCCAGCACCGCCAACGCATCCTCCAAAAAAGCAATCAGTCGGTACGGACTTTCATAATATACCAGCGTATGCGGCGAATCAGCATCAACGGCCAAAAAGCGACGGCGTTTGCCGCTTTTGCGTGGCGGAAAGCCGCGGTAGGTAAAACTGTGCGTGGGTAAACCGGACAAAACAACGGCCATGGTAACGGCCGTTGCCCCCGGAATCATCGTCACCGGAATACCGGCTTCCCGTGCGCGCCGCACCAGTGTAAAACCCGGGTCAGAAATCCCCGGCGTACCGGCATTCGTCACCACCGCCACAGATTTCCCTTCTGCCAGCAAAGCCATAATTTTAGCCCCGGCCTTCTCTTCGTTGTGCTCATGAAAGGCCATTTGCGGCTTGCTGATGTCAAAATGTTTCAACAAAAGCCCTGTTTTGCGCGTATCTTCTGCCGCCACCACATCAACCTGCCGCAATGTTTCCAAAGCACGCAGCGTGATGTCGCCCAAATTACCAATGGGAGTTGCCACTAAATAAAGCGTTGGTTGCGCTTCGCTCATCTTATTTATCCTTTATCTAATTCACCGGCAGCGGCCATAACAAGGGTAACGGCCGTTAATGCGGCCGTTTCCGCGCGTAAAATCCGTGTCCCCAGCGTCACCGGTTCTACCCCGGCCGCCTGCGCCTGAGCAATTTCATCTTCCGTAAAACCACCCTCCGGCCCAATAAACACAGCGGCTGAAGCAGCATGGGGCGGCATATTTTCGGCAATGGCAGCCCCTTTTGCCTGCTCCCAGGGAATGAAACGGCCGTCGCTCTGTGCAGCCAAAGCCAGCGCATCATCCCACCGGGTAACCGGGGCAATGGTTGGCATGCGGCCACGCCGGCACTGCTCTGCCGCTTCTTGCACAATGCGCTGCCAACGTGTGAATTTGTTGGGCGAAACGGCCGTAACCACCGTGCGACTCGTCACCACCGGCACAAAACAGCCAACGCCCAACTCTGTCCCCTTTTGCAGTACCCACTCAAAATTGTCCCGTTTCAGCAGGCTCATAAACAAAGTAAGCTGCAAAGATGGCTCATTCTCGTTGGGCGAAACGGCCGTAACCACCCCCTGCCCGGCACGCTTCTCCAGCCGCGTCACCTCCACAACATACTCCCACCCACGATTATCCAGCACAACAATTTGTGCCCCTGCTTGCAGCCGCAGCACATGGCGCAGTTGGTGCGCCACCTCTTGCGGCAGCACAACAGTTTCATCCAGACGGTAACCATCTTGCGAAGGAATAAAAAATCGATGTGTCATATTGCCAATGAAAATAAAGGTTGATGGTAAGCGTTCAGCTATTAGCATTTCAGCTTATCAGCTTTTTCTAGAGCTACGTCCACAAGCTGACTGGCTGACTAGCTGAATGCTTACCTAAAACTTTCTGCGGTTTGCCTAAAGCCGGTAAGGTCTCTACTAC
>CAZRIB010000695.1:0-1577 GCA_964600035.1 uncultured Ardenticatenaceae bacterium
AAGGTCTCGCAGAGTTTCACAGAGTAAGTAAAGAAAAACTCTTTATTCCCTGTGTAACTTTGTAGTTCTCGGTGTCACTCCGTGTTCTTGCTGAACAATAACATTCTTGCACAGTTACCAAAAAATTTACATATTCAACAACAAACGGGAAATCACCAGCCGCTGAATCTCGCTCGTACCTTCCCCAATCGTCATCAAGCGCGTATCCCGGTAAATGCGTTCCACTTCAAACTCACTGCTGTAGCCATACCCGCCATGAATTTGAATGGCATTCCGGCAAACACGCTCGCTCACTTCTGTGGCAAATAACTTTGCCATGGCGGCCTCTTTGGTATACGGCCGTCCCTGTTCCTTCAACCAAGCGGCATAATACACCATCCACCGCGCCGCCTGAATCTCCGTCGCCGCATCCGCCAACATCCATTGAATCGCCTGATGCTCTGCAATCGGCTTGCCAAACGTTTTGCGCTCCTTGGCATACTTCAACGCCTCTTCAAACGCCGCCTGCGCCAACCCAACCGCCAGCGCACCAATAGAAATACGGCCGCTGTCCAACGTTGCCAACGTCTGCTGCAAACCACGCCCTTCTTCGCCAACCAGGTTTTCCAACGGAACCCGGACTTCATCAAACGTCACGGCATGTGTCGGTGACCCTTTCAACCCCATTTTCTTTTCAGGGGCGCCAATCGTCAGGCCGGGCGTGTCCGTTGGCACAAGAATCTGGCTCAAGCTGCGGCTGCCACCAGCCGGATCTGTGCGCACAAGCACCACGATCATGTCGGCAATAGAGGCGTTGGTCGTCCACATTTTCGCCCCGTCAATAATCCAGGAATCGCCTTCCTTAACGGCCGTTGTCCGCACACCACCCTGCAAGTCAGACCCCGCACCCGGTTCAGTCAAAGCCAAACTACCCAGCTTGCCCTCACCCGTTGCCAGTCGGGGCAGCCACGTCTTTTTCAACGTTTCAGAGCCATAACGAACAATTGGCCCCAAGGCCAGCCCATTATGCGCCGAAACGGCCAGCGCCGTAGAGCCACAGCCCCAGCCCAACTCTTCCACAGCAATCACGGCATTAATCGCCCCAACATCAGCCCCACCATATTCCTCAGGCACTTCCAAACCCAGCAGACCCAAAGGCCCCATTTTGCGAACGGCCGTCCAGTTAAACTCACCCGTTTCATCTGTGTGTCGCGCCAAAGGTTTCACTTCCTTCGCCACAAAGTCATGCACCACATGGCGAAATTCCCGTTGTTCAGCACTCAGTTCAAAATCCATTTTTACTCTCCTGAAATAGTGGTTTGAGATGAATAATTACCCATTAATATTTTGGCTCATCACTAAATAGTGTGCTTGGCAGATAGTGGCAGGTCGCAAGTTGCAGGTAGTATGTTGTCATTTCCTAAGGCAACTTGCCACCTGCACCCTGCCACAAATTACGGCAAACAGCACACTATTTGATGAAGGCCCAATATTTTGCCGCAGCCAGTATCAACAACAGCACTTGCTGCATGCCATTGACCAACTGGGCAGGATTCATAAATTCATCCAGCCGGTGGGCATTACCCGACTCTGTTAAA
>CAZRIB010000696.1:0-1575 GCA_964600035.1 uncultured Ardenticatenaceae bacterium
CCAGTATGATGATGATGTTGTGCTGCGGGCTTATCTCAAGCGGGTGCTGCCGCCGGAGGTATTGGTCGAAGTCGAGCCATCGCTGCGGCAGATGGGGGAGATTGCCGGGGGCGAACTGTACCAGCTTCAGTTGGCCGACCGGTTGAATGAGCCGGTGCTAACGCAGTGGGACGCCTGGGGAAACCGGATTGACCAGATTGAGGTAACGCCGCTTTGGAAAAAAGCAGAGAAATTGGCGGCTGAGTTTGGACTGGTGGCGGCGGCGTATGAACAGCAGTACGGCCGTTTCTCCCGCATCTACCAATTTGCCCTTGCGTACCTGTTCCATCCCTCCAGCGACGTTTACACCTGCCCCCTTGCAATGACCGATGGCGCTGCCCGGACATTACTCCGTTCTGGAAACAAAGAGCTGATTGACCGTGCCATTCCCCACTTGACCAGCCGTGACCCTGGCACATTTTGGACCAGCGGCCAATGGATGACAGAATCAACCGGCGGTTCTGATGTGGGGCTTTCGGAGACGATGGCGCTGCTGAATGAACAGGAAGAGTGGCGATTGTTCGGCCGTAAATGGTTCACATCGGCCACCACCAGCCAGATGACGCTGACTCTGGCACGTCCGGAGGGGAATCTGCCCGGCGGCAAGGGGCTGGCTTTGTTTTATCTGGAACTGCGGGATGCCAACGGCCGTTTACGTGACATCGAAATTATCCGCCTGAAAGACAAACTGGGCACACGCAAAGTGCCCACAGCCGAATTAATGCTTAAAGGCGTGACGGCCGTTCCCGTGATGGGGTTGAATAACGGCGTGCGCAACATCATTCCCATGCTCCACCTGACCCGCACATGGAACAGCGTTACAGCGGCCAGCTTTATGCGGCGCGGGCTGGCACTGGCCCAAAGTTACGCCCGCAAACGGCTTGCCTTTGGCAGCACCCTGGATAAAAAGCCGCTGCATGTGGACACTCTGGCAACGGTTCAGGCCGAATTTGAAGCTGCCTTCCATCTGACTTTTTTGCTGGTCGAATTGATTGGCCGCGACGAAACGGGAGAATTAAATGAAGAACAGGCACAGCTTCTTCGCATAATGACTTCCATTGCCAAGCTGGTAACGGGCAAGCAGGCGGTGATGGCGGCCAGTGAGGTGCTGGAAGCTTTTGGAGGGGCTGGTTATGTGGAAGATACTGGCCTGCCGCTGCTTCTGCGAGACAGTCAGGTGCTGCCCATTTGGGAGGGCACAACCAATGTGTTGGCACTGGACACGCTGCGGGCGCTGGCAAAATCGCTGGATCCGGTTTTGGCTTTGCAGAGCCGGGTGAATGCGGCTTTGTCTGGTGTGGCGGATGCGGCGTTGGCGGATGTGGGGAAGGTGGCGCAAACGGCCGTTTCCCATGCCATACATTGGTTGCAGCAAGCCTACCAATCAGGCCAACCGGCACTGGAGGCGGGGTCGCGCCGGTTTGCCCTGACACTGGGGCGGGCGCTGGCGTTGGCCTTGCTGGTGGAGCAGGCGCAGTGGGAGCTGGCAAATGGTGGGAACGGCCGTGCCCGGGCTGCCGCCATCCGCTTTGCCCA
>CAZRIB010000697.1:0-1570 GCA_964600035.1 uncultured Ardenticatenaceae bacterium
TGGTCTAATACAACTCCCCTCTCTTGCCCACTGACTTGAGATAGGTTTTCAGTGCACGCCGCGTCGTATGCCAGACACGGCCGCGTTTCATCGCCTCCAGTTTTCCCGTTCGCGCCAGCAAACTCAGGTATTCCTGACTGTAAGGCACAAGTTCAGCCGCTTCACGCAAGGGCAGCCATTCATCTTCCGTCGCTGGTGGAGCGGTTTGCGGCGTGCAGGCTTCCAGATACAGCGTCAGGCTGCGTTCCACGGCCCGGCCTACAAAATTTACCAGCGGCTCCGAATTGCCGCTGTCCGCCTGCGCCAGCACCCGATAATATTGCTGCCGGTTAACACGAGCGATAATGGCTGGTGGATACCCAGCCCGCAGTAAAATCAGGTTCATAATCAGGCGAGCGGTACGGCCGTTTCCATCAATAAACGGATGAATTGCTACCAATTTATGATGCGCCAACGCCGCCAGCGTCACCGGCTCCATCGCGTCTTCCTGCGCTTGCACCCAGGCGGCCCAATCATTCATTTGCGCTGGCAGCTCCCAACTGGGCGGCGGTTCATGCGCTGCGCCCACAATCCGCACCGGTACACTCCGGTATTGCCCCGCGTTCTCATCGTCAATTTTCGTCAA
This sequence comes from uncultured Ardenticatenaceae bacterium, assembly GCA_964600035.1. Lineage (GTDB taxonomy): Bacteria > Chloroflexota > Anaerolineae > Promineifilales > Promineifilaceae > CAZRIB01. The sequence continues at coordinate 626 of CAZRIB010000697.1, forward strand.
CACCAGCGCATGCAGTTGGCGTACATGAAAAGCGGTGATTGGCTCTTGCTTTTCTGCTAACGCTTCCACCATTCTGATTGCTTCCTGATGGTTAACGACTTCAAAATGTTCACGCAAACTCTTGCCGCCAATCGTGATGCCCTGCTCCAGAATTAGCTGCGTTTCGCGCAGGGTCAGTGTGCTGCCTTCGATGGCATTGGAGTTGTAAATCCATTCGATGGTCAATTGTTCGTTTAGCCGACGCACAGCCGCGGCCGGTAACGGCCGTAACGCGTCTAACTGTGCTTTCTTTTCTAAAATTCGTGCAAACAGGCGTGTTTCTATCATCATTTCTCCCATATCGGTATCGGGTGGCTTTTATTTTACCATATCCGATACAAAGCGGCTGATTTAAATAAAAACACAGCAGGGTGGGGGGCGGGGGGTACTTTACTGTGCCAGCCAGAGCGTTTCGGGTTCACCAGGATTTTGTGCCTGTACTGACTGGCCCAATTAACGACCGTTATCCCCATGTATATAATCCCTCGATGTGCATAATCTTCGATTTGGTTAAAGCCATAACAAAGCAAACGGCCGTTTCCCTCCCAAACCGACAAAACAGGGTGGGGGGTGGGCCTGGTTGTCTGAAGGCCACTGCCTTCAGAGTGAAGTCCCTGGACTTCAACAGGGTGGGTGGGCGGGTAAACCACTGTACCCAACCAGCCCCTTGCCCCCGGGCGCAGTCCCGTTGCCCGGCAAGCAGGCCTCGCCCCAACCAGGACGAAGCCCGCTGCCAGACAGGCTAATACGGCTCATGCTCCTTGCCGCGATGCTGCCCGTTCCAGGATTTGGTGACACGCCGTTCCCGTTTGGGCGGCAGGCGGCGGCGCACATGAATCTCAATGGCCACCGCCCCTTGTCCTGCCCGCCGCTGTGCAGGGTGGTCACTTCAAAGCGGCGGGTGTG
>CAZRIB010000698.1:0-1553 GCA_964600035.1 uncultured Ardenticatenaceae bacterium
CAGGAAATACATAAACATATTCTCTCAACAGCCGAAGCGATTGGATCTGACAAGCTTATCCTGACTGGCATGGATTTGAGGGAGCTTGTTTTTGACAATGAAAAATTGGATGGTGCTAATTTCAATGATGCCCATCTGGAAAAAGCTTCGTTTAAGGAAGCGAGTTTGATCAAAACAACGTTCCACAGTGCCCATTTGAACGGCGCTCATTTTGAAGGGGCGAATCTAAATGAGGCAGATATGTTTCGTGCAGTTTTGGAAGGTGCTAATTTTGAGGGAGCCAACTTGAAAAAAGCATATTTGGGATCTGCCCGGTTTAAGAATGCAAAACTGAATGGGTGTGATTTAAGTGAGGCCAATTTACATTTTGCAGATTTGGGTGGGGCGGATTTGCGCGGGGCTAATTTGAAAGGCGCAAATTTGCGTTATGCCCGCTATAACAAGGAGACAAAATTTCCATCTGATGTTGATCCCACACTATTAGGAGCGGTTTTGCATATTCGATAAGGGGTTCAGCAGACACAGAATCTGCCACGAATTACACAAATTTGGATCTACTAATAGACGTAACCCGAAGTCCGTATACCGTTTTCCGACGAAATAGAGGTAGAGTACACGGATTACGGATTACTGAATACGGGCACTAGGGTTGTGTGTTGAAGCCTGGCGGGTGTTTGTTACTTTTCTCCGTCTTTTTCCCGGCCGGTAGCAATGGGCTTCCCGGGGGTTCTGCTCCATTCGCTCCATGAACCGACGTATAAACGGCCGTTTCCCAAACCAGCGTGCTGCATTGCCAACAAATTGACACAGGCGCTGACCCCAGACCCACAATAAAACACGGCCGTTTCCGGGTTAGCGTCACCCAACACGGCCGTTAACTTTTCCCGCAGCACATCAACAGGCAAATAACGGCCGTCTTCAGTCCAGTTCTCCTGAAAATAGTAATGCCTTGCCCCCGGTATATGCCCGGCCACCGGGTCCAGCGTCTCCATTTCCCCGCGATACCGCGCCCCATCACGAGAATCCACCAACAACGACACAGCAGGCACATCATCAATCGTCACCACCCAATCCTGGCGTGGTGTGCCCTCAAAAGCAACCGGCTCATTTGACTCTACGCCAGCGCTGGTAGGGAGTCCGGCATTTTGCCACGCCTGCCAGCCGCCATCCAGCACCGCAGCGGCCGTATGCCCCATATAACGCAGCATCCACCACAGCCGCGACGCAATCATGCCATTCACCTGATCATACGCCACAACCTGCGTCCCTGGCCCAATGCCCCACTGCCCAAAACGGGCAGCCAACACATCCGCCGGAGGTAACGGGTGACGGCCGTTATCCGTCACCGGCGGATTGCTCAAATCATCATCCAAATGAGCGTAAACCGCCCCCGGAATATGTGCCTGCCGGTAAGCACGACGGCCAGCTTCTGTATCGGCTAAATCAAACCGGCAATCAATAATTACCCAATCCGGCTGGTGTAAATTTTCCGCAAGCTGTGCAACAGAAATCAGTGTGTCAAACATGTAAATCCTCTTTATTAAAATTACGAA
>CAZRIB010000699.1:0-1543 GCA_964600035.1 uncultured Ardenticatenaceae bacterium
TCCAGCAGGGCAACGGCACGGTGCAGCACACCCAACCCCATCACCAGCCAACAAGAAAACATAGACATTGGTCTGTAAAACTAAAATATACACGGCCGTTCCCTTTCACCCCATTCATTTCACCTGTGTACATAGTGTCCCCCGCAGCCATGAAAACTTGATCCAGGTCAAGGGCAAGTGAAGATTGTGCCTGTATACTTTGCCCTGTAAACTCTACTATCTGTATTCCGTATTTCGTAATCCATGTGCTCTACCTCTAGTAATTTCGTCGGATAACGGTGTACGGACTTCGGGTTACGAATACCAGTACCGGTGGACCGAAAACTGGTTACTGACCTCTGGTTACTTGTACTTAGGAATATATATGGCACATCAAAACAATTCTCTCAAAAACAAAGTGGTCTGGCAGCGGCTGCCCCTCATGATTTTGGCCTTTTTTGCCTTGTTTAGCGGCCTGTGGGCCGGGCTGCTCCGCCTGGGGTGGGCTTTACCCGCGCTTTCCTTGCGCCTGCCTGCCCAACACGGCCCGTTAATGGTCTCCGGCTTTTTGGGGACGCTCATTACGCTGGAGCGGGCAGTGGCCTTGAACCAAACCCAAAACGGCCGTCGCGTAACTTACCTGGCACCGCTGCTCTCCGGGCTGGGGGCTGTGCTGCTGTTTGTCTCCTTGCCAACGGCCGTTCCCCGCACACTCGCCACACTTGGCGCATTCGGTCTCGTCCTCATCTTCGTCATCATATACCGCACCCACCCCACCACCGACCACGCCATCATGGGCATTGGGGCACTCCTCTGGCTGGCCGGTAATGCCTTCTGGCTGGCCGGATGGCCAATAGCCAAAGTTGTGCCCTGGTGGACAGGATTTTTAGTGCTGACCATTGCCGGTGAACGGCTGGAACTCGCCCGCGTTTTGCTGCTGAAAAAGAACGCCCGGCACGCTTTTCTGGCAATCACCGGCGCATTTTTAATCGGGCTGCTGCTCTCCCTTGCTTACTTTGACGGCGGCATGCGGCTGGCCGGACTGGCGCTCACCGCACTGGGCTTGTGGCTGGTACGCCACGACCTTGCCCGGCGCACCATTCACAAAACGGGACTGACTCGCTTCATGGCCGCCTGCTTGCTGCCCGGACACGTCTGGCTGTCCATCAGCGGGCTGCTCTGGTTGGTTTACGGCGGCAGTTACGGCGCTGGCCCTGTGTACGATGCCTTGCTGCACACAATTTTTCTGGGATTTGTCTTTTCCATGATTTTTGGTCATGCGCCGGTCATTTTTCCGGCAGTTTTGGGGGTGCAGGTGCCTTACACGCCGCTGTACTACGGCCATTTGCTGCTGCTGCATTTGTCACTGGTGCTGCGTGTGGCCGGTGACCTGCTGCCGTGGTATGGCGGGCGGCGTTGGGGCGGTCTGTTGAATGAAGTGGCTGTTGTCGCGTTTATTTTGGTAACGGCCGTTTCCACGGTTCGCCACAGACAAAAATGAATTAGGAGATTGGAGATTGAGAGATTGGAGATTTCTCCTTTGCAGTGAATAAGAAACGGCCGT
>CAZRIB010000700.1:0-1530 GCA_964600035.1 uncultured Ardenticatenaceae bacterium
GTTTGGAGAAGAGGCCAAAAATGGTTTGGGCATGGGTGGCAGCTTCTTCCATTTGCCGCCGTTTGTAGTCGGCTTCGTCTTCTTCAAGTTCGCGTTCTTCTCGTTTTAGTTTGTCTTCCAGCCGGTCGATTTTCTTTTCAAAGCTGGCTTCTACTTTGTCAGCTTCTGCTTCGGCTTTTTCGGCGGCGGCTTTTTGGCACTGTGCCAAAAAATCGGCCTGAGAAATGTCTGGCCCGGCGTATAGTTTGAGTGTTTTGTTGGCTTTAACGGACACGGCCGTTTCCCGGTACACCCAATCCACAAAATCAGAAGCCATTGCCTTCATGGTACGGCCGTTGGTAAACGGCTCATCCAGCATGGCAAAGCGGGCATTGGCGGCCGGCTTCCGGTCAAATTTGGCGATGGGTGGATGCTCATACTGTTCCCAATGAACACGGCCGTTTCTATCCGGCTCCGGCACCAGCGCACAAACCATTTGCTCATAATCCAGGTTATATTTGCGCTGCCGGTACAACACATTGGCCTGTGCCAACAGCACCGGGCGGTACAAAATCCCCTCCGACGCGGCAGGCAGGGAACGGCCGTCTTTGGCAACCGCCTCCGACACCGTGAGATTTTGCGGCAAGAAAAACTCCGCCACACCAGAAGGAACGGCCGGGCGTGTTTCCGATCCAGCCAGTTCCAATTCCGGTTCGGGTTCCGGGGCTGGTTGTGCGCGTTTGGTGGCTGCTGGCGCTGCTGCACCGCTGCTTGCGGCCACCGGCTTGCTGCCAGCGGGGAATGCACCGGCCAGCTCATTGAGGGCGGGAATCTGGTTGCGCATCAGCGGCCCGGCCAGGTAATTCATCGCCCAGCGCGTTTGAAACAGAAGCGGCCGTTTCTCATGCACATTTCGCAGCAAAAAGACCCGCTTACCAAGGGCAGAAATCAACTCATCATAAACACCGCGATCCAGGCCGCCAATGGTTGCCAGCCCATCCAGCAAACGCTGCTTGTCCTGGTCTGTGCCTAATTTGCCAATAAACCACGTGCCGGCATTGGAAAGTGCTTTGTAATCAACATCGACCGGGTTTTGTGTTGCCAGCACCATCCCCACACCAAAGGCACGTGCCTGTTTTAGCATTCGCAGCATGGGTTCTTTGCTGGGCGGGTTGCCCACTGGCGGCAAGTAGCCAAAAATTTCGTCAAAATAGACCAGCGCCCGCAGGCTGGTTGTGCCCTTTTGAGCCCGCATCCAGCTTTCTACGGCCGAATACAACAGTGTCACAAAAAACATGCGCTCTGCTTCACTCAAATGGGCAATATAAAAAATGGTGTGCCGGGGCGTGCCATCCGGCATGTACAACATGCTGGCAATATCCAGCGGCTCTCCTTGAATCCATGTCTGAAAAGCAGGCGCGGCCAGGATGTTGTTGAGCAGCATAGCCAGTTCAAAGCGGTCTTTCTCCGGGAAGAAGGTGTTGACATCAAACACGCCCAATTTTTCAAACGGCGGGGATTGGGTTTGCATAATCAACTCACTTAAATCCA
>CAZRIB010000701.1:0-1525 GCA_964600035.1 uncultured Ardenticatenaceae bacterium
TTCCGGTTTGAAGGCCAGTGCTTTGGTCAAAACATCATCCAGATTCGGAGGTAAATTGGAGTTAACACGGGATGGGGGTGTCGGCGGGATTCTTTCATCAATGATGTTGGTGATGATTTGCACGTCTCGACCCGGGTAAGGCAGTTGGCCGGTCAGTATTTCGTATATCAAAACGGCGAATGAATATATATCGGTTTGGGCGTTGGCTGGCATTGATTCATTTCGCAGCAGTTCGGGCGGCATGTAAGGGATGGTTCCCCCTAATCTGGCCCGCATCAGGTCACTAAACATCGATTCCCCTTCAGGGACTGCCTTGACACTGGCCAATCCAAAGTCGGTGAGATAAGCGTTGTCATTTTCATCGATAATGATGTTGCTGGGCTTGATGTCGCGGTGAAAAATGTCTTGACTGTGGGCATATGCCAGGGCACTGCCAATTTGCTTGATCATTTTCAGGGTTTTTGTATCCAGTGGCAGTTTGCCCTGTCCTGTCAATTCATACAGGGTTTGACCCTTGACGTATTCGTAGACAATGATTGGTGTACCATCATCTAATAACTCGGCAAAGGAATGAACCTGGATGATGTTGGGGTGTTTTAATTGGGCAACAATTTTGGCTTCATCCTTTAGGCTTGCGCCTTCTTTGGTAAGCACTTTAATGGCAAACTGCCGGTTTATGTCGTCTTTGCAGAGGTAGACATCGGCAAAGCCACCTTGCCCCAGCGCGTTTAGAATGGTGAATGTCCCTTTGTTGGTGCGCAGAATGTGGCCGTTGGGGAAGCGAAACGGCCGTTGCAACTGCTGCCTGATTTTTGCCTGTGTGTCGTTGATTGAATTGTTTGAATCGTTGGCTTTTGGCATGTTACTTCTCCTCTTCCCATGAAACATGAGAGCGTTCTCGTTTGAGCAAATCAATTAGTTTGGGTGTGATTCCACGCCGTTGGCATTCAGCAATCAGTTCGCGGGCCATCACATTTAATTTTTGGGTAAAGTTATCCGGTTTTAAGCCTAAATCTGAGGCAATGTTGTTGAGTTCTGCTAAACTGAAATGCTCTTCCAGCTTTTTACGAAGGCTGCGGCGGTTGCTGGGTGCAATAATGGTTTCTTCTGCTGCTGGATTAGTGCCGTCTCTATTTGTGACTGTGGCATTTTGTATGGGTTCAATTGAAGACATCGGCTGGCTGCTGGCAATGCGAAAACCCAGGTAATTCCTTTTGATACCAGGCGCATACCGGCCACGCACAGCCACCCGGCAAATCGAGCCATCGTTGATGAAAGAGCCGCCACGTATGACATACCGTTTGCCTGTACCCAACATGGTGACATGCTCACTGCCAGGGTACAGTTCATACGGGGTGGCTGTCCATTCCCACACATTGCCCAGCATGTCGGCCACGCCGTACGGATTCTTTTGCCATCCTTCATAGCGGGTGACTGGCGTGGTTTCTTTCAGGTCATCTTCGCTGGAGTTGCAGCGGAATTTTTCCCATTTGTCGCCCCAACTGTAAATGCGGGCATCGGCTGT
>CAZRIB010000702.1:0-1522 GCA_964600035.1 uncultured Ardenticatenaceae bacterium
TTGAGAATTAAGCGGGTGGCAAGTGGCAGGTTGCAGGTCATGTTCCTTGCTGCTTGCAGCTTGCCACCGAAAATAAAGATTGGTGATGAAAGTAAGTGGAGATTAAGAGGAGGAGATTGTATGATGGAAAGAGATTATTCAGCAAACGGGCAGGCGAAAAGCAGCCTGCATTCATAATTCGTAACCCGTAAGCATCTATACAGGTGTTCATATTGAAAACCCTTAGGAACACAAAGTTTCGCAGAGGTCTCGCAGAGTTTCACAGAGTAAAGAAGAAAATCTCTTTATTCTCTGTGTAACTTAGTGGTTCTCCGTGCCACTCTGTGTTCCTGCTGTATAGTTGCACCCGCAATTCGTAATTTTCAAAGGAGCGCCCCATGTCTGATGCCGTGATTTTGACCCCTTACTTTTTGGATGAGCCTGTGCCCGGTTTACGGCCGTTAGCCAAACCCGGCTGGCAGCTCATTGACACCCCCTTGCCCGACACACCAGAAAAGCAGCAAAGAATGATTATCCTGCACCGGCTGATAAAAACGGCCGTTTCCCAGGCAGTGCAGCAAGGCCAACGTCCCGTCTCCTTTGCCGGAGACTGCTGTACAACCATCGGCGTGCTGGCCGGGCTGCAAGCCGCCGGACAAGCCCCCACGCTCATCTGGTTGGACGCACACGGCGACTTTAACACCTGGGAAACAACCCCCAGCGGCTTTTTGGGCGGCATGCCGCTGGCCATGTTGGTTGGTCTGGGCGAGCAAACCATGCCGCAAGGCGTTGGCTTGCAATCGCTGCCCGTTGAGCAGGTCATTCTCACAGACGGCCGTGACCTGGACCCAGGCGAAAAAGTGCTGGTTGCCCAATCCGGCATTACCCACCTGCCAGATGTCACCCAACTGCTGCACCATCCCCTGCCAGATGGCCCGCTGTGGGTGCATTTTGATGTTGATGTTATCAATCTGGACGAAGCGCCCGCCATGAATTACCCGGCAAAGGGCGGCCCGACAGTGGCGGAGCTGGAAAAGGTGTTTGCTTTTTTGGCGAAAACGGGGCGCGTAACGGCCGTATCCATTTCTGCCTGGAACCCTGAGTTGGATACAGACGGCCGTACGCAACAAAACGTACTCAAACTACTGGATGTACTGCTGCATTCCTGATAAACAAAGCAAAAGGGTTGGGCGCATTTTGCATACCCAACCCATTTGCTTATCAGAAAAACCCACAAACTCACAAACTCACAAACCAGAATCTTGCCATCTCCGGAAGAGGGGGGAAACCGGTCAGGCAAGCCGGTGGGAGGAGGCACTTCCCATACCGGCACAGATATTCTGGGTGATTACAAATTTACACCCAGGCAAGTCAACGTTTCTGTGACACCTGGAATTGGCTGAATCTCATTGGCTAAAATCCGTCCCACTGAATCAACATTCTCAGATTCAACCACAGCCACCACATCATAAGGCCCAAATGTCATTGTGGCTTCTTTCACTGCTTCAATGCGTTTCAGGTGTGTAACCACATCTGCCACCTG
>CAZRIB010000703.1:0-1513 GCA_964600035.1 uncultured Ardenticatenaceae bacterium
ATGTATGTCAGCATTGTAGGGGAAACGGCCGTTTGCCAGCATCGCCGGTTTGGGTAGTGGAAACCTGGAAAAATGGGTAGGTGAGCAAGTTGAAACGTACGTGGGGGCTTTTCTGGTTTGCCTAAAGTGTCAGCAAGCCCAGACGGGTTGCCCGCACAACGGCATCGGTGCGGCTTTGGGCGTTGAGTTTGCTCATGATGGCGTTGACGTGAAATTTGACGGTGTGGTCGGAGATGTGGAGTTTTTGGGCGATGGCTTTGTTGGTGTGGCCTTCTGCCAGCAGTGCCAACACGTCTGTTTCGCGGGGGGTCAGGTCGGGCACGGCCGTTTCTGGCGTGTTGGCGGCTGGCAAAACGGTGTCCACAAAGTGGGGCGTGGTGACAATGAGACCGTGCATCAAGGCGGTGACGGCGGCGGCAATCTGGCTGGCGTGGGCGCTGCGGGGGAGCAGGGCAAATGGTTCGCTGTTGGTTGGCAGGGAAACGGCCGTTTCCGGCGGCAGCAGAATAACGGTGGGGAGGGGCGGCCATGTCGTCTCTGGCATGAAGGTGTCTGGCTCCCAGCCCAGGTCCCAAATGATGGCGTCTACGGCCGTAAACGATTCGGCTGCTGCATCCTGGCTGTGCCATTGGGCTGTCACCTGGATGGTGTCCAGCGTGTCCAGCAGGGCGGCCAATCCGGCACGGGCTAACGGGTCATCGGCAATGAGGGCAATGGCATAAGGCTTCATGGCTGGAGGGTAGCACACCAATCTATGAGGAAGGTTAGAAAGGCCGTTAAGGCAGGCTGAAGGTAAGGGTGTAGGTGTCGCTGGCCAGGTTGATGTCTGCGGCGCGGATGGCGTAGAAGCCGGTTGCGGGCAGGGTGTAGGTGAGGGTTTCGGGTTGGCCGGTGGTGGCGTTGTCTACGGTCATTAACTGCGTGCCATCCGGGCCGTAAAGCGTAAGGAAGGGGTTGCCAGTGAGGGTGGGAGTGATGGTCACAGTGAGTTGTTGGCCGCTGCTGCCGGAAAAATGCCAGTAATGGTCGCTGTTGGCATTGAGGGGAATGTTGGTGCGCGTGTCGCCGTTTGTTAGCAAGCCTTGAAATTCGGCCGTGAAGGGGTCTGCTGCCAGGGGATCGACTTCATAGAGCAGGATGGATACGCCGCCGCCGAGGGAGTTGGTGGTGGTGATGGCGACGGTGTATTGGGTGTTGGCTTCGATGGCTTGCCCGCTGATGCGTTCTGGCTGACCGGCGGGCTGGCTGTTGGCTGTGACAATGGTTGTGCCCTGGGTGGTTTGCAGGGATACGGCCGTGTCTAAAGCGGCTTCCCCTATTACGTGGACAGTTAGTGTGCTGTTTGCCGTCGCCAGATAGACCCAGCTTAGTGTTTCGGCCGTGCCAATGACATCCATTTCCAAATTGTGCTGGTTGATAATGCCGCGATACCCTGTGGGCGTGGCTGTTGCCGTGGGGGTGTTTGTTGGCGTGGAACTGGCGATGGGGGTGTTTGTTGGGGTTGCTGTGGCGG
>CAZRIB010000704.1:0-1512 GCA_964600035.1 uncultured Ardenticatenaceae bacterium
GCGGGCTGTCCACGCTCTGGGTGACCAAATCAATGATGGCGTACCAGTCGTTTTGTGGAACAAGCTGCCTGTCTTCAGAATTCATTCCTGGAAACCCTTTTGATTATAAGGAGTAATGTAAGTATAATACTAAATATACTGTTTGCTATCAAGGAAAAATTACATGTCTTTTGTTTCTCGTGAAATGGAACTGGCGCTGCTGGATGATTTGTACCGCCGCCCTGGCGCCCAATTCCTCATTCTTTACGGCCGTCGCCGGATAGGCAAAACGGCGCTGGTCACCCGATGGGGTGGGGGCATTGATACCCCTTACCTGTACTGGATGGCTTCACAAACATCAGCCACCAATCAGCTGCGTAATTTTTCCCAGACGTTGTTTCAGTTTCTAAACCCGGATACGGCCGTAACGCCCACCTTCAGCTATCCATCCTGGGATGCCGCCTTTGCCGAAGTTGCCCGGCTGGCAGCCAATCAGCGCGTTGTCATCGTGCTGGATGAATTCACCTACGTCATGCAGGCAAACCCGGAAGTCCCCAGCCTCATCCAAAAGGCATGGGACCATCACCTCAAAAAAAGCCAGGTGCTCCTCATCCTGATGGGGTCGCTGGCAGGCATCATTCAACGAGCTGCCCTGGATTACCAATCACCGCTTTACGGCCGGGCCACAGCACGTCTAAAGCTGCTGCCACTTTCATTTGGAGCGTTGGCCGATATGCTGCCCAACTATACCAGCGAACAGCGTGTGGCCGTCTATACCATCACCGGTGGCATACCGGCCTATATTGAACTGTTTGATGACAACCTTAATATCCTGCAAAACTTGCAGCAGCGCATTGTCACCCCCACCAATGTGATGTTGTCCGATGCTGTTTTCCTGTTACATGAACAATTGGATGAACCACGCAACTACATTGCCGTTCTGGAAGCCATCGCCGCCGGATTCCACCGCCTGACAGAGATTGCCACCATGTCCGGTATTGACCGCTCCAACATCACCAAATATCTGGCTGTCCTGCGCGAATTGGGGTACGTGGCGCGCCTGGTTCCGGCCACTGTGCGTCGGCCAGACAAAAGCCGGCAGGGCCGGTATGTCATTACCGACCCGTATCTGCGCTTTTACTACCGTTTTCTGGCACCACATCGCAGCGCTGTTGAACAGGGGCGTGTCAAGCAGGCGACCAGCTTGCTCTACGACCATTTACTGGATTTCATTGGCACGCATACTTTTGAGGAACTTTGCCGGGACTGGGTTAATATCAAGGCGGAAATGGGGGAATTTCCGTTTTTACCGGAACGCACAGGCAGTTTTTGGTCCAGAGAGGCACAGGTCGATGTCCTGGCCATTAACTGGCGCACGAAGGATATTTTGTTGGGGGAATGCAAATGGGGCCAAAAACCGGTGGGGAGAGAAGTTATCCAAACCCTGGTAGATAAAACGGAGAAAGTTCTGCCCGGGCAAATGAAATGGCGTGTCCATTATGCCTTTTTTGCCCGCAGCGGCTTCACACCGGC
>CAZRIB010000705.1:0-1506 GCA_964600035.1 uncultured Ardenticatenaceae bacterium
TTGTTTTTGCAGGAGATTCGACTGATGAATGAACCTATCTTGCAGGCGCGGGATTTGTATAAGCAGTTTGGCGAGGTAACGGCCGTACAAGGCATCTCCTTCCAAATTGCGGCTGGCGAAATATACAGCCTGCTAGGCCCCAACGGGGCTGGTAAAACAACCACCATTTCCATGCTAACCGGCCTCATTCGCCCCACCAAAGGAGACGCGATCATCGACGGCCGTTCCATTACCCAAAACGTGCGGCAGGTCAAAGAAATCATCGGCGTCGTCCCCCAGGAAATTGCCCTTTACCCCAACATTACCGCCCGCGAGAATCTGGTCTTTTGGGGGCGCATGTATGGGCTAAGCGGCAAAAAACTGGCCGCCAAAGTAGACGCAGCATTGGAACTGGCCGGTCTGAACGGCCGTGCCAATGACAAAGTGCAGACCTTCTCCGGCGGCATGAAGCGCCGCCTGAACATTGCCGTTGGCCTGCTGCACGAGCCGAAAATTTTGTTTATGGACGAGCCGACGGTCGGCATTGACCCGCAAAGCCGCCGCCGTATTCTGGATACGGTGAAGGCGCTGAATGCGGAAGGCATGACGGTGCTGTACACCACCCATTACATGGAGGAAGCAGAGGAGTTGAGCCACCGGATTGGCGTGATTGATAACGGCCGTTTAATTGCAGAAGGTACCCTGCCCGAACTAACAGAACTGGTTGGCGAAATGGAAACAATGCAGCTTACAGTTGAACCGGGAGAATTGAACAGCGAACAAATAACGGCCGTCTTGCAGCAGTTACCCCAACTCCACCACATCTACCCGGAAAACGGCCATCTCATGCTGCAAACGCCAGACGCCAATGAAGTGCTGCCTCAGGTTATCCACCATTTGAACCAGGCCGGTGTGACACTTAAATCACTGGCTATTCAGGAACCAGACCTGGAAGCCGTATTTTTGCACCTGACCGGGCGAGCGCTGCGAGATTGACATGAAAATTTTAACGATTGCAATCAAAGATACGCTGGTTCGTTTTCGAGACCGGAACGCGCTGGTACTGATGCTGGCCGCGCCGCTGCTCATTTCCTTTGTCATGGGGGCGGCTTTTGGCAACGTGCAAGGCAGCTCATCCCCCATTACCGACATTCCCGTGGTGCTGGTAAATGCGGATGCGGGTGACTTAGGCCAGACGGTGGTGGATGTGTTCACAGCGATAAAGGTGGACGAATCAGCTTCCCTTTTTCAGGTGACTGAGTTGGCCGACAAAGCAGAAGCCTTATCCCGTCTGGAGCAGGGAGATGTGCGCGGCGTGGTTTATATTCCGCCGCATTTTAGCCAACGGGTGATGGCGGCCAGCGGCCCGACGGTGGCATTGGAACTGTACACAGACCCAACTGCCAATGTGTCGCCGGGTATCATTCGTGGTGTGGTGAACAGCCTGGCCGCTCAGTTTAATATGGGCACGGTGGGGAATGTCACGGCCGTTACCCAACTGGCACAGTCCGCTTCTCCGGCAGCGGC
>CAZRIB010000706.1:0-1503 GCA_964600035.1 uncultured Ardenticatenaceae bacterium
TAATGTCCCCCGCCCCTTCTGGCTAAACCGGGTGCGCTTTCTTCTTCTTTGCCGGGCTTCAAGCGCCTGACGGCAATGACCCACAGGATGATGATGAGCAGTCCGCCTGCTGTGAAGGGGGCGGCATCTCCCCATTTTTCAAATAATGCGCCGCCAATGAGAGGGGCCAGCGCGTTGGAAGCGCTGAGGAATGCGGTGGAAATGCCTAACATGCCGCCAATTTCAGATGGTTCCACACGCTTGGTGATAAGGCTGTTGATGGCGGGCTGCAATAAGCCCCCGGCAATGGAGGCAGGGATCATGGCGAGCATGACTACGGCAAGCCCTAACCAGCCTTTGCTGCTTTCGTCGGGCAAGGTGATGGGGATTTCTTGTTCGGTAACGGCCGTGCCATCATCACCAGACAACTCAGTTACCAATTCTGCCCTGTCATACCAGGGCACAGCCTGCCGGGGCGCTGCCGCAGAAAGCAGCAATCCGGCTGCCAACATCACCAGACCGCCAAACACAAGCGCGCGGTCACCAAAGCGGCGGCTCCAGGGGCCAATAAATTTCCCTTGCACAGCCACCACAATGATGCCAATAAATACAAACAGCACCGAATTGCCAGATGCATTCAGCCCCAGACGCGACAAAGTGAAAAGGGACAACATTTGTTCCAGGCTGCCAAAAGCCAACTGTTGGGCAAACATGAGCACCAACAAAATACCCACAGCCGGGTGAGAAAGTGCTGCCAGCATGGCTTGAAATGAAAAAGCTTCGCGGTTTGTTTTGACCTGTCTTTTGTCTGGCGGGAGGGTTTCGGTAAATAAAAATTGTGTCAGCAAAATGGAGGCCAGCGAGAAAACAGCCGCTACAAAAGCCGGAATGCGGTAGTTGTTGTTGGAAACGGCCAGCGCCCCAAAGGCAATGAGCGGGCCAATAATAAATCCCAGTCCAAATGCTGCCCCGATGAGTCCAAGCCCTTGTGTGCGTGTTTTTTCTGTTGTCACATCGCTGATGGCGGCCTGGGCTGTGGCGATGTTTGCCCCGGAAATGCCGTCAATCAGCCTTGCCAGAAAGAGCAGGGGAAGGGTGTGGGCAAACCCCATGACGATGAAGCCAATCAATGTGCCAACCTGGCTGACCATGAGAATTGGTTTACGGCCGTACCTGTCTGACAACCTGCCCAGCAGCGGCGCACCAACAAACTGCATCAATGGGTACGTGGCCCCTAAAAGGCCAACCATGGCTGGTGAAGCGCCAAAAGAGGTGGCATAAAGCGGCAGCAGGGGAATAAAGATTGTCAGACCCATCAGGTCTACGATAACGATAATGAAAATGGGCAAGACGCGCTTGAAATCAAGTTTTTCTTCGCCGGAAACGGCCATGTTTTTATCATCCATTTATCTGAAACCCCGTAAATCTATTATCTGCATTCAGCAATCCGTGAGTTTTTCGAAAAAAGTAACCGCAGAGGCGCAAAGGGCGCGGAGAATTTGAAGTTACCAGAGAAAAAATCTT